>JAPLTR010000822.1 GCA_026398065.1 Verrucomicrobiota bacterium
TCCTCCGCCCAGCCTCCGAGGCCGAGAAGAATTTCAGCAGCCCCGAGGAACTCGCCACCAACAAGCGCATCCTCCAGGACTCCCTCGACAGCTTCACGATCGACGCCTTCGTCCACGACGCCATCGTCGGCCCGCGCGTCACCCAGTTTCGCGTCAAGCCCGGCTTCGGCGTCCGCGTCGAGTCCATCGTCGCCCTCGAAAAGAATCTCGCCCTCTCCCTCTCCGCCAACGCCGTCCGCATCCAGGCCCCCATCCCCGGCGAGAGCTACGTCGGCGTCGAGATTCCCAACCGCCACTCCGCCCCCCTCGCCCTCCGCGCGAGCTTCCAGTCCGAGGCGTGGCGCAACTCCACCGCCGAGCTCCCCCTCATCCTCGGCGTCGATATCGCGGGCCGGCACATCATGCTCGATCTCGCGCGCGCCCCGCACGCCCTGATCGCCGGCGCCACCGGCAGCGGCAAATCCGTCTGCATCAGCAATCTCATCCTCTCGCTGCTGTACCGCTTCCGCCCCGACGAATTGGAACTGGTCCTCATCGATCCGAAGATCGTCGAGTTCGCCATCTACCGCGACCTCCCCCACCTGATCCACCCCGTCGTCACCGAGCCCAAGCAGGCCGTGCAGGCCCTCAAGTGGCTCGTCCGCGAGATGGAGCGCCGCTACGCCGTCCTCGCCGAGAAATCCGTCCGCAATCTCGCCGGCTACAACGCCAAGGCCGTCGCCGAGGGTTTCCCGAAGCTCCCTTACATCGTCCTCATCATCGACGAGCTCGCCGATCTCATGATGACCGCCGCGGCCGACGTCGAGACGCCCATCGCGCGCCTCGCCCAGATGTCGCGCGCCGTCGGCATCCACACCGTCCTCGCGACCCAGCGCCCCTCCGTCAACGTCATCACCGGCGTCATCAAGGCCAACTACCCCACGCGCATCGCCTTTCAGGTTTCCTCGCAGATCGACAGCCGCACCATCCTCGACGGCAAGGGCGCCGAGGCGCTCCAGGGCCGCGGCGACATGCTCTACAGCCCGCCCGGCCTCGGCCGCATCCAGCGCCTCCAGGCCCCGTTCGTGGACGACGGCGAGATCGAAAAGATCGTCGGCTCCCTCAAGGCCCAGCTCCAGCCGCGCTACCGCGTCGAACTCCGCGCCGAGGACGCTCCCGGAGCCGGCGCCGACGCCGATCCCACCCTCCACGCCGGCGCCGATCCGCTCATTAAGGAAGCCCTCGAAGCCATCTCTGCCAACGGCCGCGCCAGCACCAGCTATCTCCAGCGCCGCCTGAAGATCGGTTACAACCGGGCCGCCTCGCTCATGGAGGAAATGGAGCAGCGCCGCTACATCGGCCCCCAGGTCGGCAACAACCCCCGCGAAATCTACGTGCAACCCGGCGATCTGAAGATCGCGTCGACGGCCACGTAACCCCTGACCGCATGGCCGCCGACACCCTCACCGCCGATCAGATCTTGGAACGCATCCGTCGCGACGGCGTGCGCAAGACGGCCGTGACCCTGCGCAAGCCCCCGCTCTCCTCGCGCCTCCTGCAGGAGCTTGCCGAGCGCGCCGATCCCACTGCGGCCCAGCAGTTCGTCGCCGCGTATCCGCTTTCCCCTTCTCACCTCCTCGAAAACCTCGCGCGCACCGCGCAGGACCCCGAGGTGTTTCCCTTCCTCGCGACCAATCCCCGCACGCCCCCGCATCTCCTCTCCGAGTTTGCCGCGCACGAAAATCCCGAGGTCCGCTCGCACGTCGCCACGCATCCGCAGCTCGCCGCGCGCGAACTCCTGAATCTCGCGCAGGACGCCGATGTCACCGTGCGCCGCGCCGTCGCGACCAATCCCTCGCTCCGCCTCCCGCACCACGCCGCGCTCACCACCGACGCCAACCCCGGCGTCCGCCTCCGCCTCGCCACGCAGCCCGCGCTCCCCGCGCAGGTCGCCCTCGTCCTCGCCGCCGATGCCAGCACCGTCGTCCGCGCGCACACCATCGCCGCCGCGACCGCGACCGACGAACTCCTCCTCGGCTGGGCCGCCAGCGACGAGGAGGATGTCCAGCTCGCCCTCGCCTCCCGCAAAAATCTCCCGCCCGCGGTCCAGCGCCTCCTGCTGCTCTCGCCCTCGGCCCACGTCCGCCGCGCCGCCCGCGATCTCGTCACCCCCGACCCGGTCGAGCTCCTGCACCTGATCACCCACGGCGAGCCCGACGAACGCGCCTGGGTCGCCGCCCGCCCCGCCCTGCCCGCCCCGCTCCAGCGCGTGCTCGCCCAGGACGACGCCCCGGAGGTCCCGCTCGCCCTCGCCGCCAATCCCTCGCTCGACGCCGACATCGCCGAGTACTTTGTCACCCTCGGCAACGAGGCCGTCTGCACCGCGCTCGCGACCAATCCGGCTGTATCCGAAGACCTGGTACAGGCGCTCGCCGCGACGCGCGCGCCCGCCGTCCTCACCGCCCTCGCCTACCGCGAGTCGCTCTACGAGGAGCTCGTGCCCTTCCTGCTCGAGCACAGCCCCGATTTCCGCCGCCACTGGGCGATCCAGGCGCGCCCCGTCACGATCGCCGCCCCGGAGCTCGCCCGCCGCCTGCTCGCCGACCCGCTCCCGAGCATCCGCGCGCTCGGCGTCGCCGGCCACCCCGCGTGGCGCCGCGCCGACCTCTACGATTTCGCCCGCGACCCCGCCCCCGCCGTCCGCCTCGCCGCGCTGCGCCACGCCAACGCCTCCGACGAACTCGTCGCCGGTCTCCTGACCGACCCGGTCCCCGAGATCGCCACCGCCGCCGCCGAGCTCGGCGCCGCCCGCGAGCTCGCGGCCCGCACCGCGAAGTCCTCCCGCGCCGCCGCCCCCGCCGCGCCCACGCGTGCGGCAGTTTCCCCTGATCGCACCGCTCATAGTTCTCCGCTCACCGCCGCGCCCGCCCCTGAACGCGCCCCGCACCACGCGCCGCGCCCCGCCGCCGCGCCGGCCCCCAAACTTTTCAACCAACTCAAACGCCTCTTCTGGCAATAACCCATCATGGCAAAGAAACCCACCGCACTCACCTTCCGCGACATCGTGCTCGGCGCCGAGGCCGACGTGATCCGTCAGGCCCTCGAGGCCCGCGTGAAGATCGACGCGCTCATCACCGAGCGCCAGGCCGCCTACGAAAAGATCGCCGCGCTCGAGACGCAGGTCGCCACCATCGTCGGCGAGGCCGGCGTCTACCCGTTCCCCGCGCCCCCGCTCCCCGTCGCCGGCTTCGAGGCCAAGGCCGCCCCCAGGAAGTCCGCCCCCGGCGCCGCCGCGGCCGACGACGACGAGGACGCCGACTCCGACGAAGCCCCCGCGAAGGCCTGAGTTCTCTCAGGCGGAGAAACCACGAAACACACGAACCAAACGAAATGAAATCCGTTCAGCTCACAGTACGGCTTTCCCTTCCGCATTGCCCGTGAACTCCCCGTTCCGAGTTTCTCAGATTTCCGTGTCTTCCGTGGGCCCCTCTCTCCCTTCGCTCCGCTCCGTTCCGACTTTCGTGTCTTTTGTGTATTTCGTGGTGCCCCACTCCGGTCCCACGCCTGCGCTATCGTGATCCCTCCCGGTCAACAGATCCAGATCAACGCCCTCCTCCTCCAGCGCGAGGAGCTGTTCGTGCGTATCCATGATTTGGAGTCAGCCGCCGCCGCCCTCCTCGGCGAGCCCTATCCGTTCACGCGCCCGCCGCTGCCGTCCGACGAGCGCCGGCGCAAGCCCGGCCCCGCGCGCGCCGCCGCCGCCCGCGACCCGCTGCGCCGCCTCGAGGGCCTTGAGACTGCGTATCGCGTCACCTACCTCCGCGCCGGCTCGAGCGTGCAGGAGGACCACGACGACCTCGACGCCCTGCGCACCCTCCTCGCGAGCCAGGGCGCCCACCTCCGGGTGACCCGCGTCGAGACCGTCGACCTCGGCGGCCGCACCAAGGCCGTCCTCGTCGACCGGCCCGGCGCCTGACCGGTGTCCCGATAACGGCGAGCGCCAGCGAGCCGACCCTCGCCCCACGTCCACCTCCCGTCCCCGCCCGTCCGATTTCGGCTGACGCCCCGCCCCCGACCTGCGCCATTCTTTGCCCGTGTCGCGACCCATTTCCGCCCTGCCCCGGTTCTCGCTGCTCACCGCCTTCGCGGTGATGGTCGGCGCGTCCGTCGCCGAGTACTTCGTCGCCGGGCTGATGGCCGGCGTCTTCGCCGTCGGCCGCCACCTCTCCGGCTGGACCGATGCCGACGGCCAGTTCGACTCCGCCACGGCGGTCGTCTCGAAGCTCGCCGCCGCCGCGATCGTGACCGTCGTGGTGCTCCACCGCTCGCGGGACTCGTGGCGCAACCTGGGCGAGCTGCGGTTCCGGCCGGTCACGCTCGCGCTGGCCTACCTGCCCCTCATCGCCGGCGTCACCGTCTTCCTCTCCGAATTCGACAACGTCGCCCGGGCGTTTTTCCCGAGCTACTCGGACAACCTGTGGGATTTCGCCCCCGAGCTCGGGCGGCTGGTGAGCGCCGAGTGGTTCGGCCCGATCCTCGCCTGCGTCGTCGCCCCGCTCGCGGAGGAAACGCTCTTCCGCGGCCTCATCCTCCGCGGCCTGCTCGGGCGCTGGAAACCCTGGGTCGCGGTCACGGTCTCCGCCGCGCTCTTCGCGCTCATGCACCTCAACCCCGCGCAGAC
Organism: Verrucomicrobiota bacterium; assembly: GCA_026398065.1. Lineage (GTDB taxonomy): Bacteria > Verrucomicrobiota > Verrucomicrobiia > Opitutales > Opitutaceae > GAS368. The sequence goes on from JAPLTR010000822.1 coordinate 4,661, forward strand.
GCCCGTCGCCCTGTTGCTCGGTCTCGTGCTCGGCTGGGTCTACGTGCGCACGCGTTCGCTCGGCCTCTGCATGCTCGGCCACGCGCTCAACAACGCCGCCAGCTACCCCCTGAGCTTCTTTCCCTTCGAGATCCGGGGATTCAACGCCGAATCCGACCTCGCGACCACCGCCGCCGTGTTTCACCCGTGGTGGTTCGATCTCAGCGGCCTCGCCCTGTTCGTATTCGGTCTTTGGATCGTCCACCGCCTCGCCCCGCCCGTCGCGTCGTGGAAGCTGCCGCCCCCTCCCCTGCCGCCGCTCCTGCCCCCGCCCGTGCTCGCCCCGCCCGTCCTCCTTCCACCCCTGCTGAGTGGCATTTCTGACGCAAATGGCCATTGTCAGCCGGCCGCCGCTGCCAACACTGAACCTTCCATGTCCGCCGAACTCGTCACGCTCGTCACCTCCCTCGCCCAACGCGCCCGCGCCGCGTCGCTCGTGCTGGCGAACGTCCCGACGCCCACGAAGGACGCCGCCCTCGCCGAGCTCGCCCGCCTGATCGAGGCCTCGCACGAGCCGCTCCTCGCGGCCAACGCCCTCGACCTCGCGTCGCCCGAGGCCGCGGCCCTCACGCCCGCCGCGCGCGACCGCCTCACGCTCAACCCGAAAAACCTCGCGCACCTCGCCCAGTCCGTCCGCGAGGTCGCCGCCCTGCCCGATCCGGTCGGCACCCTCCTCGACGACACGACGCGCCCCAACGGCCTCCGCATCCGCAAGGTCCGCGTGCCCATCGGGGTCATCGGCATCATCTACGAGTCGCGCCCCAACGTCACCGTCGACTGCGCCATCCTCTGCCTGAAGAGCGGCAACGCCTCGATCCTCCGCGGCGGCAAGGAGTGCTTCCACACCAACACCGCCCTCGCCGCCCTCATCCAGCAGGCGCTCGCGACCGCCGGCCTCCCCGCCGACGACGTGCAGCTCGTCCCCACGACCGACCGCGCCGCGCTCACCGCCCTCCTCAAGCTCGACACGCTCATCCACTGCATCATCCCCCGCGGCGGCGAAGGCCTCATCCGCTTCGTGGCGCAGAACTCCACCATCCCCGTGATCAAGCACTACAAGGGCGTGTGCTTCGTCTACGCGGACGCCGCCGCCGACCTTGCGATGGCCGAGTCGATCACCCTCAACGCCAAGGTCACGCGCCCCAGCGCCTGCAACTCCGCCGAGCAGTTGCTCGTCCACCGCAGCATCGCGGAAACGTTCCTTCCTTCCGTCGCGCGCGCCCTCCGCGCGAAGAACGTCGAGCTCCGCTGCGACGCCGCCAGCGCCGCCATCCTCGCCGCCGCGAGCGCAGCCGACGCCGCGTCCGCGATTCCGACGACCCCCGCCACCGAGGCCGACTTCTCCACCGAGTTCCTTGACTACGTCATCGCCGTGCGCGTGGTCGATTCCGTCGACGCCGCCATCGCGATCATCAACCGCGACAGCTCCAGCCACAGCGACGCCATCGTGACTACCGACGAGGCCGCGGCCCGCAAGTTCCTCGCCGAGGTGGACAGCGCCACGGTGTTCTGGAACGCGAGCACGCGTTTCAACGACGGCTTCGAGTTCGGCTTCGGGGCCGAGATCGGCATCAGCACCGACCGCCTCCACGCCCGCGGCCCGATGGGCCTCCCCGAACTCTGCAGCTACAAATATCTGATCGAGGGCACTGGGCAGACGCGCGGTTGATCCGATGGACGACGCGCATCCTTCCCCGGCCGCATCGCCCCGCTGGAAGTGGCGGTACTTGCTGGTCGCGAGCGGTGTCGCGGCCCTCGTTCTCGTCGTCGCCTTCGTGTTCGTGTCCCGCGATGAGCCGCCACCTGACGTCCGCGACCTCGTCCGAAAACCCCTCGAATTATCCGATGCGGACAACGCCTATGCCATCCTGGCCGCCGCCGCTCAAAGTATTGACGCCAGTCCCTGGGCCTCTGAGACCGACGTCTACTTCGACGTCGCTCGCGGCAAAAAATGGGACGCTGACCGCGCCGCGGTCTGGCTCGCGGCCAACGATCACGTCTGGCCGGCGGTCGTGCGGGCCGCTTCGATTCCGTCGAGCCAGGGCCCGACGATCAAATCGCTCACCGACCCTGTGGATCCCTCCGCCGACGCCCTGCGTCAGTTGACCGAGCTGGCCAGGATCCGCGCCCAGTACCTCGCCCGGACCGGCCGGCCCCAGGAAGCATTTGAATGGCTGACCACCTACCTGCACGCCGCCCGCCGGATCAGCGATTCGAACTCCCTTCTCCTGGTGTGGCTCACGGGTATGTCGGCCCAAGTCTCGGCGTCTCAGACCCTCGACACGATCATTGCCCAATCGGCACCTTCTCCCGAAACCGGCCGAACCCTGATCCAAGCCCTCGAAGACATCCGGCCATCACCCGGTGCCCTCGCCATGGCCATCGGGAACGAGCACGTCATGATGCAGCTCTTGATCGAGCAGCTCCGACCCGGCGGGGCGCAACCCCCGATGGGCAACCAGGGCCTGGACGCCATGTTGTCGGTGGGCCGCGTCTTTCCCCTGGTCTTCAAGCCCCACCGCACCCAACGCCTGCATGCCGAGTATTTCCGCAAGGTGATCGACCTGATCGACGCCGACTGGCCCACCCTCCGCACGGCTAGCAGCAGCCTCACCGCGGACCTCTTGGGCGCCGGCGGCCCCCAGTGGAATCCCAACAATATCGCGGGCCGTGCCCTCCTAGGGGATGTCACGCCCAACCTGCAGGCAGCCATGGTCAAGCGTCTGCGCACCCAGTCCGCCATTTCTGCCACGCAGGCGCTGATCGCCCTGCGCCTCTACGAAATCGAGCACGGGACGCTGCCCGAAAAGCTCTCCGACCTCGTGCCGCAGTACCTGCCGAAGGTCCCGCTCGACTACTTCGACCGCGCCCCCCTCCGCTACTCGCGTGAATTCCGCGCGGTCTGGTCGGTCGGAAAGAACAATCTTACCATCACCACCCCCGATCCCAAGGTCGACAGCAGTGAAGTCTACTTGAAGGTGCCGGCACCGGAGCGGTAGGAAAACCACTCCGGCCCATTTCCTCTCATGCCGCTCACCCGTTGGAAAAAGCTCTCCACCCGCGACATCATCCGCGAGCGCTGGGTCCGTCTCCGGGCCGACCGCGTCGAACTCGCGCCCGGCCACATCCTCGATCCCTACTACGTCCTGGAGGAGCACGAGTGGGTCCACGTCGTCGCGCTCAACGCCGAGCGCCAGGTCCTCCTCGTCCGCCAGTATCGCTACGCCGGCGACGTCTTCACGTGGGAGCTGCCCGGCGGCCTGGCCGACGATCCCACCGAGGACCTCCTCGTCGCCGCCCAGCGCGAACTGCGCGAGGAGACCGGCGCGACCGCCCCGCGCTGGCGCCACATCGCCTCGCCCTTTCCCTGCCCCGGCCGCCAGAACAACCGCGTCCATGCCTACCTCGCCGAGGACGCCGCGGTCACGGACGCCCCGCACCTCGACCCCAGCGAGGCCATCGAGTCCGCCTGGCACAGCATCCCCGCCATGCTCGACCTGATCCGGCGGGGCGAATTTCAGCAGGCCAACCACATCGCGCTCTTCTATCTCACGCTCGACACCCTCGGCCTGCTGACCCATCGCGCGCCCTGATCGGGAACCGGTCGGTTACAAATCCGGCGGCGCCCCACCGTTTCGCTTTCCATTTCCGCGCGCCGCTGCCTGACTTCCGCCACCGCCCATGAACGCCCCCCGTCTCCTCACGCGCCGCGATTTCCTCGTCTCCTCCGCCGCCGCGCTGGCCGTCACCTCGCTCGCCTCCGCCGCGGAGCCCGCCGAGCCGATCATCGACATCCACCAGCACACGAACTACGGCGGCGGCCGCGATGCGGCGTTCCGTCAGACCTCCGCCGCGCGCAACCACGCCCAGCTCCTCGCCCACCAGCGCGGCATGGGCGTCACGAAGACCATTCTCCTCCCCTCCGGCCGCCCGCTCGTCCGGCCCTCGACGCTCAACGGCAG
>JAPLTR010000353.1 GCA_026398065.1 Verrucomicrobiota bacterium
TCGTCGCTCCCGAGTAGTGCACGTCCCACCTCCATATCAGCCCGCTCGACGTCAAATCCACCATTACCCGTTCCACCCTGTAGCACGCTTGCCGCGCGGCTGCCTTTCCGGGGAAAGCACACCGGCGGAGGCTTTGAACGAAGCGCAACGGCCACGACGCGAAGCGCCACCCCATAGCAGAGGTTCGGTTGTGGCCTTAGAACTCTGCTGGGGGTGAACGCACCCGGACCGGCGGAAGTCTGGACGGCGGTGCCAGCGACGACCGGTGTGTTGTGGGACGAGCGCATTCTAAATTGAACTGTAGCCGGTGGCGCCACCGAAATGGCGTTCGGGAAAGGCTGCCAGCTCGCTGGCGCGCCATCGCGCAAGTAACGCGCCACCGCGAAGCAACTGCAAGCAGGCGGCCTGCTCTCCGATCAACGGTTGCGATTTTATTCAATAGGCCCTTGCCGGCGCAGAAAATTGCATTCTTTAACGCCCTATCGATTCCGACGCGGCGCAAGCCGGAGCCAGGCAGGAGAAACACGCGGAAGGGCGTGACGGCCGAGATGACAAGGCGGTGGTGAGTCATTCATCCTTTCTCCGGCTCCTCATGTCGGCCGCCACTTCCTTCCATCGTTCCATCGAAGCACGGCGGGGCTTTAATGAAGAATCATTATTCGTTTGGGCGAAAAAAGATTTATGACTCAAGATTACGCTGTAAGATGTTGCGGATATCTGCCCGGAGATCTTCTCAATAAAGGAAATGAAACGTCCCGGCCCCTTCGCCCAAACCCCGGTATGATCGTCAATATTTTGCACGTGGAGGACGATCCGTTCTGGTCGAACCATGTCGCGAACCTCGTCCGCAACTGGGGCGAATTTCGATTGACCGGAGAAACCACAGGTGCTTCTGGAATCGCCCGTTGTCGTCAGAGCATTCCAGACATTTTGCTGCTCGACCTCCGTCTTCCTGACATGAGCGGATTCTCGGTCTTGGACGCGTTGATGCTGGAGGGAAATCCGCCTCCCGCCCTGTTGCTTTCCTGCAAGATGGATTCGGTTACGCTGAATCGTGCGAATTCTCCCCATGTATTTGGGATGATTCTAAAGGCGCCCGAGATTGATGGTACGTTGCGTTCTGCGCTCTCGGCCGTGGCTGGAAGACGGCGGTATTTTTCTTCAGACGTGCAAGCGGCCATCCGTCGGTCGGCAGGAGCCTCCGACGCCTATCATAAAATACTCTCCGCGAGGGAGCAGGAGGTGGTTGGGTTTGTCGCGTCGGGGCATTCGGACAGTGAAATTGCGGCCATACTGGGGATAAGTGTGGCGACCGTTCACCGGCATCGTCAGAATACGATGAGCAAATTGGATATTCACAGCACACCCAAATTGATGGCTTGGGCGATGGAGAAGGGGTTCGTTTAAGCGACGATTGTCGTGTCAAATTAATATTTTGGCCTGATTGGTGTAAATTCGCGGTTTGAGCGGCCGGCCATTCGGAGAAATGTTCCGGTTCTGAACCGAGCGATTGATTTCTTTGCTGCGCATATGCTGCACCGGGGCCCCGTGCGGATGGCGGGCCCATGGCGAGACCGGGGATCTCTGTCGTGAGCGGCCGGCCTGTCGCAGCAATTTTATCAGATCCTCCGGTCGACAATCATCTCAACTCGTCCATGCGAAACTCATATCATCGTCAGTTATTTTGGATCGCGGCAGCGGCAGCGGCGGCGGGCGCCGCGCCCGGCCTGCCGACAGCGTGGGCCGAGGAGGCGGTGGAGGCGCGGGGCGACCTGATCATCAGGCGTTACGGGCACGACGGCGAAGTGACCAAGACGGTGGAGGCTCCTTTCGATCTGACAAGTTCTGCGGACAGGTATCAGATCAGAATGCTGACCTATTGGGACAACTATGAGCAGGGCATGTTTGTCGCCTCCGACAGGAAAATAACATATAAATCCAATATCGTCCGGGAAGTTGACCGGAAGGACCAGACCAGCTTCCGGAAACATGCCTATGCGACGATCGACGCGGCGGCGCTGCCAACCTTTCCCTCGTACGGCTGGGGGCCCGTTCAGGCGCTGGCGCTGGCCGAGCGCTTGACTCGAAACCGAGAAGCCGCGCGCGAGGGGGCAGGCATCAGGGCGGAGCTGGTTCCCGAGGTCGTCGCCACAAATGCGCGTGGCCTGGGCCTGCCTTTGATCAGGACGCAACTGATGCCCGGCGATCGGGCGACCGGGTTCAAGGTGCTGTTCTGGGCGGTGGCCAAAGACGACACTCAATCCGAACTCAATCCCCGCGAGGGGTCGTGCCTTCTCATCGCCGAGCTGCGGGTCGAAAGCGTCAGCGCCGGACTCCCCACCGACATGTATTTTGTCATCAACCTCCTGCATGCGACGAAGAGCGGGCAGCCCAAACTCGGTTCGCCCTTTGTCGACGCTTCATTTCACGCCATCACCACGGTGGTGGATGGCGCAAAGGCCTTTGGCGAAAAAGCCTACGATCGGGGGGTGGATGTCCAGGTCACCGACCACCGCTTCCCGGATGTTCCGAGACTCGGCTACGTGCTGACCGCGCAGGACGGCATTCCTTTCGACATCAGTCCGTCCGCCGCCCCGACCCCGGCAACCCGGGCTCATGAAGAGGTTCTGGCGAGGCGGGCGGCCAAGTCCATGAAGCAAACCATGGTTGTGACCACGCTCGTGTTAACCACCGGAATCGGGCTCGGGCTGGTATATTTTGCGAGCAATCGCAGAAAGAAAAATAAAACAACAAACAACGTGAAATAAAATGAAAGATAAAAAAATCACAAAGTTGGTTCTGGCGGTCGCGGGAATGTTTGCGTGCTCGTTGGTCGCCCTGGCGGAGGGAACTTCCGGTTCGTACTCTCCCACGGGAGAGCTGGGGACCGATGTCGACAATTGTTCCGATCGGAATTCGGTGCAGTCCTGTTCGGCTGGTTTCTGCGCCCATTCCTATGTCTGGGCGTGCACCGAGGGCGGTACCGGCTGCACGGTGGGCAGCGACCCGGACAGGACCCTGGTCGGCAGTCATCACCCGTGCTCCATGTCCGCCGGCTGGGTGTCCTTCAGCGGACTCTGTTTTTGCGGCGACGGGTTCTGAGATGGTCTTGTGCCGGCAAATACTCCGCGTATTTGCCGGCCTTTGCAGCGAAAATCATGAAATATAGATCCGATCGGGCGGTGACGTGGTTTGTGGGGACGTCCGCCGCTTTGCTGATTCTCACCGGGCTCGCCAAGCTGCTGTCAGTGGTCCTGACCGTCGGGTCGGATCGACAGATATTTGACATGAAGGATCCGCTGGTTGGGATGCGTTTTGGTCTGCTCTTCGGGCTGGTGGGAGCGGTTGAACTGGCGGTCGCGGCGGTTTGCCTCACCATAAAAAGAGGGCCGCTGGCCCTGGGTCTGATTGCGTTTCTGGCCACCGATTTCGTCGTCTACAGGGCGGGACTCTGGTTTATCGACTATCAAAAGCCCTGCACCTGCCTGGGGACGCTCACCGGAGCCCTGCATATTCCGCCGGCGATGGCCGACAGGGCGATGCAGCTGGTCCTCGCCTACCTCCTGAGCGGCAGCTACGTTCTTTTGATGTTGCATAACAAGGCGCCGGAAGCGACGTCTGCTGTGAATGAAAATAGCGGGGCAATATCTTGAAAAACCAAGCGGCGATGTCGACCAAGCCTGATCTGACCACGAGGCTGGGGGAAGTGGCTCTGTACCTTGTGGCGGGTGCGTTGCTGGTGCTGGCCTACGGCCTGAGGCGGGAGGCGATGGACGCGGAAGGGCGGCTGAACGCGGCGGAAGTGAAATTTGACGCCCCGCGCGCCACAGCCGTTCGCGCGACGTCCGGACGAGAACCGGGGGAAGGGCAGGAGCCCCGCCAGCCGGTGAAGCAGTGGTCGCCCGACGCCGATCAGATTGAGCGGGCGCACCAGCAGTTTGTGGCGTCGTTAAGATACGATCCCAAGAAATCGGGCGCGATCGAAGCGCGACTGGGCGTACGGCGGAAGTTCGCCGATCTCTATTCGGCTTTGGGGTTCTCGCAGCGGGAAATCGATGCGTTCGAGACGGCGGCGGCCGCGAAGGCCCTGAGATTTGCCCCCGTGCTCTCGAAGAATCCAGAGGAAGTGGCCGCGTTCAATCGCTCGGAGGCCAACTCGTTGGACAAGGTGGTGGGCGAGGCTCTGGGGAATGACTATGTGCCGCTCTTCAGGGAGTTTCTGCGCACCAGTGATGTTCGTGAGATAACCACTGAGCTGGCCGCCAACTGCTTCTACAATGCCCCGCTTTCCTCGCAGCAGGGCGAACAGCTGCTGCGGACCTGCCTCCGCTATATATCCGACTCCGCGGAAGGAGGAGCCCGGGTCGATCCCGGTAAAATCGACTGGGGTTCGGTGACACGCGAGGCCGGGGAGTTTTTACAGCCCGCACAGATTCAGGTGTTGAACCGGCTGGTCTCCAAGCGGGATTTCAACCAGGCATTCGAGGAACTGACCGGGCTCCCTTTGCGCCGTCCGGTCCGCGGGCTGTGACTATGAAAAACCGAAGGCTGCTATGCGCTCTCGTCGTCGTGCTTCTGTGCGGCGGTTTTGTTTTCGTTCAGTGGCAACGCCTGCAGGATGTGTCACGCCGTGCGCGCGATTTGCGGGCCAAGATCGCAGCGGAGCAGTCGCGGGATGACGGCGCGAAGCGCGCTCCGGTCCCTCGGACCGGGGGGGCGGCAAGACCGCGCCCGGCGGCGGAGGGGCGCCTGGCGGAGCTTCTGCGCTCGGCCGAGAAGGGGCCGGGCGGCATACCGATGGTTCACCCGGAGCATCTGTTTTCCGACCACCCCGGCTTTAGAAGCTCCTATTTGAACGGGGTGAACGCCCAGCGGCGGCTGGAGTACGATCTGTTTTTTGCCAGCGCCGGCCTGACCCAGGCGCAGAACGAGAAATTCTATGCGTTGATGGCGGAGTTCGAGCGAGCGTGGGCCGATGCGCCTTCGGACGAACTGCGGTCCACGTCCTACGGTTCGCTCGAAGGGGAGGCCGTTCGGGCGCGCGAGGCGCAGATTGCGGAAGTGCTGGGGGCGGAGGCCTACAAAAAGCTGCAGGACTACCGGGCGACCATGATTGCCCGCGACGCGCTGAAAACACTGGCGGGTTTGTGCTATGCGAGCGCGCCGCTAACCCTCGACCAGGTGGACCGAATGGCGGCGGTCGCCACCGAGCAGGGGATTTTCGTCCCGTCGCGGGCGGCGAAGAATCCCGGTGCCTTTGACGCGACGTGGGAGGCGGCCTCAAAGATTTTGTCTCCGGCGCAGTTGGAGGCATTTGAACTTCAGCTGGCCGCACTACAGATCAAAGCCTTCCGATGGCAGAACCAATCCTACCAGTCGCGTGGCAATTGAGCCGGGCGAGCCTGCTTCGCGTGCGGCGTGACGATCAAGGAATCCTCCGTTTGCCTCGGCATGGAGGGATATGATGGGTGGGAGTGAGAAATATCTGAGCGATCCGCGGTGGCAGTGGATCGCGGTCGATGGCGCATGGTTCCTGGCTGGCGGGCTGTTGGTGATCAATCATCTTCGCGAACGGCTCCCCTCTGGAGCCCGGATTCTCGCCGGGGCCTGTCTGTTGGCGCTGCTCGCGCGGGCGGTGTGGGCATACTTCGATGGTTACCAGACCGCCAGCGGTTCTTGCGATGCGCTTGTCCTCATCTCGGGTATCGCGGCAGGGCAGGTGTTTCGGTTTTTTAAAATCCGCCCTGATGGCAGCCGCTCGCGGCGCGCATTGCTCCTGATTCCATCGTTGTTTGGCGTGGCGGCGATCCTGGCCCTGCAAGCGGGCCGCCACGTGCGTGGCACCTACCGCTACTTGGATGAGCCGCGCTGGGCCTGGCCCTGGCATGACCCCAACATCTTCGGGCTTTTCATGGCGACCGCAGTGATCTGTGGCATCGGCTGGCTTGCGATACCTCTGGGGAACTATCGCAGGGAGCGGCGGGCCGGCGAGGGGCGGGGGCGAAATGTGTCACTGCTTTTGCTGATGGCCGTCGGGCTCTTGGTTTGCGCCCGGGCCCTGTTGCACAGTTACAGCCGCGGTGCGTGGCTTTCGCTGGCTGCGGGGCTTGGGTCACTCGGCTGGGAGTATCGTTGGTGGTCCCGGGGCTGCGCATGGTGCCGCCGGCTGCCCCGCCGGGTGGCGATTCCAAGTGCCCTGGCTTTCTGCGGCGCCACCTTGCTGATCGCCGGGGCGGCGGTGTGGCGGCCCGCGCGGACCGAAGCGCCAGTGCTGACGCGGGTGGCTTCCATGGGAAGCGCCGACGACCTGTCCATTGCCAATCGCCTGGTCGCGTGGGAGCGCGGGGTGCAGATCATCGGCGATCACTATCTGTACGGAGTCGGCTGGAACCAGCTCAGGAACGTTTATGATCGTTTCTACCGACCATCCCACGTGAGAAGTCCAAACGCGATCGAGACGAACGACTATATGGGGCTGGGCGGGGCGTTGGGGGTGCCAGGCCTGCTGGCCTTTCTGGGATTTGTCTGGCTCAAGATGGATGTCCCGGGCTGTTCCGCCACCCGTGCCCACGGGGAACCGCCGGCCCCGGAACGGGAGGCCGTGAATGCGGGTGCTGCGACCGGTCGCGCCGCCGCCCTGGCGCTTTTGGTGGGTTTTTGGTTCAACGGGGCGCTCTTCGTTTTTCCCCTCGGGGGGCTTTTTTGGATACTGCTGGAATGCTGCGACGACGGGCGGGCGCCCGAAGCTAAATCATAGGTATTCCCATGGAGAGCCGCCTGCTTCGAGTCCCCCCGCTGTGCACCTGGTCGTTTGCGATCGGGACGGTCTTCTGTCTGGTCATAGGGTATGTGGGATCCGGCGAACCGCTGCGCCGGGACCGGATAAGAAGCCGCACTTCCCAAGGATGGTTTACCGGGTTGATCATGGCCCCCCGCGCCACGGGACTCTGGCCGCCCGCGATCTTCATCCAGGAATCTCCGTTGCGCGAGGGCGAGCTCAATGGCCAGGCGCTCCAGCAGCTCGCGGGGCAGGGGTTCGCCGCCTTCGCCTACCGCAGTTCACGGTCGGCACCGCGCGCGGTGGCGGATATAATGAAAGACTGCCCCGGGGCAGTCGCTGCGGGGGCCCGGACGATGAAGGCGCTTTACGTGATCGAGCATCCCGATGAGACGGAACGGCTGCGCGAGGTTTTTCGGCAAGAGGGATTGATCTCGGTCTGCGTGGTATGCGTCGTGGATCACTGGCCCGCTGGCAGTGGGCCGCCCGGGCCTGGCCGGATCGAGGCCGGCCCCGCCACGCAGCCAGGAGACCGCGGCCACCTGCGGGGAAAGCTTGTTGTCGTGCGCGGTGAAGAGTGGACCAGCGAGGACGAGGGGCGACTGCAGATGTTTCACCGGTCGTTTGGGGAGCGGGCGGTGGAGCTTCAGCTGCTGCACTACGGCGGCTTGGCGCGAGGGGGGGATCATATCGCCCTCTACCGTCGGATCGGGGAACTCGGAGCCCGTTCGCTGGACCTCCCCGGGCGTCCTGCGGCAGGCAACCCGTCGCCATCGATGGACCGCGCGCAGTGGTCCCATCTCGGGTGGGGCTTCCTGGCGCTGCTGGGCGCGACCTGCCTGCTGCGTGCCGCCCGCCTTGGGCTCGTGCGGTCCACCGCATCGGTCTGGGGAGCGGTGGCCGTGCTCACGCTTGTTGCTTCGGCTGGCGTCGGAGTGGTTTGCACCGTGGTATCTGACACCGCGGTTGGCGAGTGGAGTTCTGGTGCCGCCGGGATGTTCTTGATCGATGCAGACGAGCGCGCCGATTGGAACTGGCTGTTGAGTGAAGGCAGGATGCCGCCACCCCGGGTATCTCTGCTCGTGGAGCAGACCAAATTGGCCCGGCGCGCTTTAAAGGCCCTCTACGGGCACTTGGAGCCGGAGCTGTATCGCCGCTATCTGCTCTCGGCCTCGCTGGGTGGGGATCTGGAGACGGACTGGCGGTGGCGACGCCTGCTTTGGGATTCGTTGGTCCAGCACATGAGGGCCGCGGAGAGTCCCGAGGTCGGCGCGCAGATCGTGCGGCGAGTGATCTCCGAACGGATGTCACTTTCAGACGGGACGCACCCGTCGGTTTACGCGATGTGGACGGAGGGCGCCGTGGCACGCGACGAACTTCCTCGCCTCCATTTGGCTGCGTTGCGCGCGGTGGGCATCGCCAGCCGGGTGAACCCGGCTGGCCAGATGGAGATCTGGGCACGTGATGGCTGGGTGGTGACTCCGGAGGTGAACCTCCGCCTGAAGGAATTATGAAGATGCGGAACAGGGCGGTTTTCGGGTTCTTCCGGAGGTTCCCGGCCATCGTACACGATGGTCCGTGGCTCAGATTCTTGGGTGGAGGAGCGGGCCTCCTGATACTCGTCGGGCTGGCAGCGTGCAAAAAGCCGCCCATCCGGGCCGTCTCGATTCCAGTAAAAGAGGCATTGCTGCCCGCAGGGAGCGTCTCGATGCCCCGCTCGAGCCTGGCCGTGGATACCGTGGTCGTCCATTTTTGCAGCAACGTGGTGGCGGATCCGAAGTCCCCTTATCGTTTCGATGCGATCACTCAGACCTTCCGCTCGGGCGGAGTGGCACCCCACTATCTGATTGATCGCGAGGGCACGATTTTTCTGCTCGTGGACGAGGCCCGTGCGGCCTATCACGCCGGCAAGGGGCGTCTGCCGTGGTCACCGCATCGCGAAAACACACTGAATGATTTTTCCATCGGAGTTGAACTGATGGGGATTGGCACGGCCGAGGAAATGGAATTGTTTATCCCGGCAAGCCGGTACGGCGATATCGCGGTCTCCGACCTGGGCTTTACCCCCGCACAGTACGTTGCCCTCAACCGCCTGATCAGGGATATGGAGAAGCGATGGCCGTCCATCCGGCATGATCGCCGGCATATTATCGGCCATGACGAGTACGCACCCGGGCGGCGGACGGATCCCGGGAAGCTCTTTGATTGGTCGCAACTCGGGCTTCCGGCCACTGCGGGAGGTCAAAATGAATGATTCCATCGGCTCCGGTGGGCGGCGTTGCGCAATCATGGTGGCGATTGTGCTGGGCCTGGGTGGGCTCGTTTTTTTGGGGCGGCATTATGTTGCGTCCCCCCGTTTGGGATATCCCGACGCGGAATGGGTGGGCTGTTCCCAACGCGGCAGTCACTCGGCGCGGCGACAGCCGGTTCGGCGGATCGTTTTCTATACCACCGAGCATCCGGTCCTCCACTCGGTTCGTCTTTGGCGCGATGATCCGCATGTCACCGGGCATTATATTGTAAAGAAAGACGGCGGCGTGCTGCAGTTCATCAGCGACTCGGAGATGGCTTATCATGCGGGCAATCGGGCATTCAATGAGGACAGCATCGCGGTCGCGTGCGAGGGATATGCCGACGCGTGGAAAGGGGAGTTCAAAGAGGACGGACTGACTGAAGTGCAGCGGACGTCATTGGCGCGTCTCGTTCAGTGGCTATGCGCCCGGTATGGTGTCGTAGCCGATCGACAGCACCTGATGGGCAAGAATCAGGTTCCGGGCGTCACGACGGCGGAGTATCCCTTGAGCGGGCCGTTTTGCTGGGGTGGGGCGGGAAATCGATATGCGCCGGGCGCGGGATGGAACTGGACCGAGTTGATGGAGCGGCTCGGCCGCAAACCGAAAATGACGGTTCTTGAAGTGGGGGAAGATACGCCCGTGCAGTCCTTGCCGGCGAAGGACGCGCCGGTCGTCTCCAAACTGTGGGCAGGGCAGAGAGTCGTCGCTTATGATGAAACGGAGAGCCATGTGCTGGTTTTCGTCGTCGGTCGGTCCGTGGAGCAGCCCTACCTCGGATCGGGGGAGTATCATTGGGACGGCTGGGTGTCGAAAGCGGCGGTTCGAGCCAGCGAGGGCGGAATATTCACAATCCCGGGTGACGGAACTGCGGCCCTTTCGGTTTTTTCGTCCCTTCCTGGCGGAAATCCGGTGATTGCCGCGCATATTACCAGGGGGAAATGCTTCGTTGTCAGGGCGATTCAGCGACAGGGGGAAATCACCTGGGGAAAAATCGACCTGATGGACCCTGCACCGGGCGGTTCTGGCTGGATCAACTTGGGCGAAACAACGGGGCTAAAATCAGTCGATCCGTGACCTAGATGCGAACACGGAAAACCCCGGCTGAGAACTTCTCCCGTCGTGACCGAGTCTTCACGACTACGGCCCATTCCTGCCGGCGACGGAAGTTCACTCTTCCTCCGTAAAACGTCCAACTGACGCAGGTGGCGCCGGCGTTGCAGCCCGGTCTGGCCGACGATGCCCTGCCTGCGTGGCTGCGGGCCGGTCCGTTGTGAGCGAGCGTCTCGGGGCAGGTGTTTTAGGTGACCCTGAGCGCCGATAGTGCCAGGGCTTGGTCCGGCGCCTCGGCTTTCGCGCGCGCAAACCCGGCCGGATAGGGTCGCCTGCTTCCATGCGCTTCAGCCGGTGAGAGCACGAGTGAGTTCGTGGCCAGGACAACCCGCTACTTTCCACCGCTCAGCTTCAGATACGCCTCGGCGTAGCGTTTGCCGAATTCGCGGTAGGAGTCGGCGTTGAAATGGGTCTTGTCGCCCTTGTCGGACAGGCCCTCGGCGCTGACGAACGCGGTGTTCGGCACCTTCTCCGGCAGTGTGCGGTGCGCCTGGTCCACCATCGTCTTGAACTCGCTCCACGGGCTGTCCTTGAACCGGCCGAGCTGGCCGACGATGAAGGGGACCTTGGGCGCGTTCAGCTCGGCGCGCATCCGGGCGATCAGGTCGTGGAGCTTCGTCTCGTGGCCGGGGGCGAGCTCGCGGTTGGAGTCGGATTCGCCCTGGTGCCAGAGAATGCCTTTGAGCGTGCCGGACTGCAGCGCGAGCTTGGCGCGGCGCATCGCATCGTCCCACGGGTGACTCTGCGTCGCATTGTAATAATATCCCGGCTTCCACGCGTCGATCGGCGAGCCGCCGACGGCGCAGGGGATCAGGCCGATGGTCACGCCCGGGGTGGCGTCGGCGACGGCAATGGCAAAGGAGCGGCCGAGACCGACGCCGACGGCGGTGGGCTTGTCGAAGTGCAGCGGGTCGATGGCGGGCACCCACTGGCCCTCCTTGTTCAGCATGAGCACGCGGGCGTGCGGGACCTTGTCGGCGGGCGTGACCGCGCCGCGTCCGGCCATGTTGGACTGGCCGACGAGGAGGAAGAGGTGGAAGTTCTCCTTGGCGGGCAGCGCGGGCGCGGGGGACTGCGCGTGGGCGAGGGAGGCCAGCGCGCAGACCGCGGCGGCGAGGAGTCGGGCGAAGCGGGCGAGGGGAAACATGGGGAGAGGGGCGGCCGGACGATTTGCGCGCGAGCGCGGGCGCGCGAGCGAGAAATCGCGGGACTTTTGTTGACCTCACTTGCCGCAGGCCGCGACCCCCTTACGGTCGTGCGATGGCAATCCGTTTCAGCGCAGGGTGGCGGGCAGGACTTGGTCTGGCGGCGGCGATGGTCGTCGGACCGTTGCACGCGGCGTTCGACGTCGTGGGGACGCTCCCGCCGGGCCTGGGCGCCGGACCGTTGAGCGTCAGCCGCGAGTCGCTCGAGACCCGGGAGTCCGCCCCGGTGGCGACGGTGCGGGTGGAGGGCGGGCAGTTTCGCCTGCGCGCCGACGCCGAGGCCGGGCTGTTTACGCTGAGCGTGGGCGAGGCGGAGGTGTCGTTTGTGGCGGCGGAGGGGCAGACGCTGCGCGTCGCCGCGGCGGCGGATGGAAAAACGCTGCGCGTGGAAGGCGGGCCCGACCAGGAGCGGTTTGCCGCGTACGAGGCCTTTCGCACCGCGTCGCTCGCGCGCCTCGTGCTGCCGGTGCGGGCGGAGATCGCCCAGCGCACGGCGGCGGGCGACGAGGCGGAGGTGGAGCGGCTCACCGGCCGGGAGATCGCCGCCTACCGCGAGCATCGCCGCGAGTTGAACGCCTTCACGCTCACGCAGCTGCGCGGATCGGCCGCCCTCTACGCGGCGTCGCTCCGCTGGGACGGCGACGACCGGCTCGACGAACTCGCGGCGGTGGTGGACGAGTATGCGAAGACGCACCCGGGCCGCGAGATCGCGCGGCTCATGCAGGAGCGGATCGCGCGGTTTCGCGCGGTGGCCCTCGGGGCGGTCGCGCCGGAGCTGGCCGGGCCGTCGCCCGACGGGAAGGCGGTGGCGCTGCGCGACCTGCGGGGGCGCTACGTGCTGGTCGATTTCTGGGCCTCGTGGTGCGCGCCGTGCCGGATGGAAAACCGGCACTACACGGAACTCTACCGGCGGCACCACGCGGAGGGTTTTGAAATCCTCGCGGTCTCGGTCGATCAGGATGCGCGCAGCTGGAAGGCCGCCATCGCGAAGGACGGGGCCGCGTGGCGGCATATCTCCGATCTCCGCGGCTGGAAGACTCCGCTGGCCGCGCGCTACAACGTGAGCGCGCTGCCCGCGAGTTTCCTCCTCGACCGCGAGGGCCGCATCGTCGCGAAGGATGTGCGCGGAAAGGAGCTGGCGGCTTTGCTCGCGGAAAAGCTCAAGGCGCCGGCCGGCGACCGGACGAAGTAGGCGTCCGGTTCGCAGATGACCTGGCCCGATAGCGTGGAAGGCGTCAGCAAGACGGACGCCCTACAGCGCGAGGTATTGCGAGTGTGGACGAGGCCCCTCAGGGCGTCGCGGCGGCGATCGCTTCCTTCACGGTCTTGACGCCGAGCTTCGGGACGTTGATCGGGGCGTCGACGCCGTCGGGCGGGATGGCGTCGGCGAACTGGCCGGTGTCGCCGAGCTCCTTTTGGAGGCGGACGATCTCGGCTTTCAGCTTCGCGATGGTCGCGGCCTGCTTCGGGTCGTTGATGAGATTGTTCTGCTCGGTCGGATCCTTCACGAGGTCGAAAAGCTCCCAGGCGTCCTTCTTCCAATAGTGGATGAGCTTGTGGGTCGCGGTGCGGACGCCGTAGTGCGCGCGGGTGTTGTGGTGGCCCGGGTCATGATAGTAGCGGTAGTAGACGGAGGTGCGCCAGTCGGCGGGCTTCTCGCCGTGGAGGATCGGGACGAGCGAGCGGCCGTGCATGTCGGCCGGGACCTTCACGCCGGCGAGTTCGAGGAAGGTGGGGGCGAAGTCGGCGTTGAGGGCGAAGAGGTCGG
>JAPLTR010000442.1 GCA_026398065.1 Verrucomicrobiota bacterium
CCAGCCCGAGAGCGTGCGCGCCGAGGTCCGCGCCGCGCTCCAGCAGGCCACCGCCACGAAGCCGCGCACCTGAGCGCGCTCCTTTGTCAGTGTCGGCCGGCCCTCACCCCGGGGCCGGCCTTTTTGTCGCCGGGTGAGCCCGATCTGAAATGTCGGGCGTCCGTCTTGCGGACGCCTTACACGACGCTGAGGAAGTCACTTTTTCGGCACCGTTTTCTCATACGTCGCCCAGTTCTTCACCAGCTCGTGCACGACCACGCTGCCGACCCGGTGGGCCGCGTCCAGCGCGGGCAGATACGCCGAATAACCCGGCCCGAGTTTTTCGCCGCTTAGGCTCTCGGCCGCGTCGCCCCCGGGGGGCTGCATGTCGAAATTGCTCGCGGTGCGCAGCACCAGCACGCGTTGCACGTCGGCGCGCTTCGCCTTCGCGAGAAACGTCAGCGCCTGCAGCGTGCCGGTGTCCTCCATCGCGGTGGTGACATAGTTGCCCTGGCCGTCGCTGAAATACTTCACCCAATCGTTGGCCCACTGGTTCAGGAGCTTGCCGTGCCAGTACGTCATCGACGACAGCGTGTCGCCCTTCATCACCAACGGTGGCCGCTGGGCGTTGGGGAAGCCCGGGTAGAGCGCACGGCGGCGCTGCATGCCCTCGGTGTCGGCGAGTGGCGTGTCCTTGGTGAGCTGATACGCCCACTCGACGAACCCGGGGTCGAGCCGGTACGCCTCGCCTTCGCTGCGGTCGGCGGGCGGCTCATAGGGCTTCTTCTTCCGCAACGGGATGAAGCCGGTCGTCCAGCCGGCCGGCATCTCCCGCGCGTCAATCTCGTGCCCGAGGTCGCCGTCCACCACCCACTCCGCCCACACCGCGGACCCGAGCGAGCCGTCGGCCGCGTCGATGCCGGCGATGCCCGCCACCAGCCAGTAGGTCTTCGAAAAATCGAAGCGCGGGTCCATGCCCAGCGCCATGATCGTCGCCGCGCTCTTGGCCGTGCCCACGCCCGTCACGACGCCCAGCACGGTCCCGTCGGCGTTGAGCCGGAGGTCGCGGTAGCCCTGCGGAAAGGGCAGCACCTGCGTGAGCTTCTCCCGCTCGACCCAGTACTGGAACTCCCCCGGGCGGTCCCCGGTGTCGTTGCCCGCCTCGAACATCGCCACCACCACGACCTTGGGGCGGATCGGTTCGGCGGCGGCGGCCCACGACAGGGCCCCCAGCACGAGCACCAGGCCGGAGACCAGGAAACGGAGAGGTCGAAGCTTCATCCGGGTATCCCAGCACGCCACGGGCCATCGGCAAATTGGTTCTTGCGACCCCGGAGCGCGGGCGGTTCGCTGCGCTTCCCTATGAGCAATCCCTCGCCCGCCGAACACGCCATCATCAAGACCAACTACGGTGAAATGACCCTCGCCTTCTGGCCGGACGTCGCGCCGAAGCATGTCGAGAATTTCAAGAAACTCGCCCGCGAGGGCTTTTACAACGGGACGGCGTTCCACCGCATCATCAAGGGCTTCATGATCCAAGGGGGCTGCCCCAACACCAAGAAGGGCGCCAGCGGGATGCCCGGCACCGGCGATCCGGGCTACAAGGTGAAGGCCGAGTTCAACAAGAAGTCCCACGTGAAGGGCGTCCTCTCCGCCGCGCGCTCGTCGCATCCCGACTCCGCCGGCTGCCAGTTCTTCATCTGCCACGGCAATGCGAAGTTCCTCGACGGCCAGTACACCGCCTACGGCGAGCTCGTGAAAGGCGAAGACGTCCTCGACCGCATCGCGGGCGTCCCCACCAGCGGCAGCGAAAAGAGCACGCCCATCGACCGTGTCGAGGTCGAGAGCGTCACCATCGTCCCCGCGGCCTGAGGCCGTCCGGCGAATCCATTCTGTTGTGATCGGGCCGGTCCTCGCGACCGGCCCTTTTTGTGTCCCCAGAATCTCATCGGCGGGATGGGGTAGGGACGGCTCTCCGAGCCGTCCGTCAGGACATTCGAATCCACGCAGGGCGCTCGACCACGGACGCCTCGGAGGCACGTGCGCGCACATCGCTGACACATTTTGCGCACAGATCGCTGACACGTTACAGGGGCGGGTATGCCCTGGAAAACGAGAGATGTAAGCGAGGAA
>JAPLTR010000011.1 GCA_026398065.1 Verrucomicrobiota bacterium
CAGCGCCACGGCGGGCTCGGCGCCAGTGCCCGTCTCACCGGTTTCGGTCAGCGGGTTCACCGGCGGCATATGGACCGGGAGCGTTAGCGTGACCGGCTTTGCGACAGGCGTCGTCCTCGCGGTGACGGATGCGGGCAGTCATGCCGGGGTGAGCAATGCATTCGATGTCACGAGCGGACCTCTGCACCACTTCGCTTGGAGCACGATCCCTGCTTCGATCGCCGTCGATACACCGCTGGCGGTCTCCGTGACCGCCCAGGACATCGGCAACAATACCGTGCCCTACAATGGCACGATCAATCTCGGGCTTAGATCCCCTTCCGTGGTGGAAGTGCTGTCGTGGACCGCCTACTCCGACACGTCCTCGTCGGGCGAATATGAGAACGCCAAGCGGGCGATCACGACCTATTTTCCCAACTACCATGAGACCTCGACCGCGACCACCGATGCGGCGACCCTCGCCACCCTGCTCGCGGGCAAGCACGTGTTCCTCGTGCCCGAGCAGGAATTGGTTCCTTCCGGCATGATGGGCAGTCTCGGCACGACCTGGGCGGGCGTCCTGGCCAACTTCGTTAACGGCGGCGGCACGGTGATCGTCTGCTCGTGGACGACCGACGAGCACCTTCTCCTGGTCAACAGCGGTCTCATGACGGCGACCAAGGGCTCAGTCCCCTCGTCGTTGTCCGTCACCAAATCCTCGGACACCCCGCTCAACGCCGGAGTCACGACGCCGTTCGACGGCTCCTACATCTCCACCTACACCGGGATCAACGGCGTCGTCTCGCTGCAATCGGCTTCGGACGGCAACCCCGTGGTTTTCAGCCGCAACATCGGCCCGGGCCGTGTGATCGTGATCGGCACAGATTACTTCACCATCGGGACAGATATGGACCGGATTCTGGCCAATGCCGTGAGCACGTCCTCCTCCATTTCCGCGGGACTCGTGCCCGTTCGACCGGCCAACGCGGCGCTGGTCGGAGGTGTCTGGTCGGGGAGTCTCTCGGTTCCGATCACGGGTGCCGGGCTCAAGCTCTCCGCCGCACCCGCGGGCGGGAGTCCGGAAGGCCTCAGCACCGCCTTTAACGCCACAGCGGTCTTGCCACCGACAACGACCGACAATGTCTTCGCCGAGGACTTCGAATCAGGCGTGCTGTCCGGCGCCTGGACCGTCTCAGGGACCGGCACCTACCGCACGCAGATCGCCACCGCCAATGGGCCTCACGGCGGGTCGCACCACCTGACCATGGACAACACCTCCGGTGGGGCCGCCAACGCGCGCAACGAGGCGACGCTCACCCTCAACCTCGCCGGCCGGACGGGTGTTCTGCTTTCGTTTTGGGCCAAGATGTTTGACGACGATCCCGACGGGCCGCCGGCCAGTCCGTTCACCGGTGGCGCTGATTTTGACGGTGTCGCCATCAGCGCCGACGGCACCAACTGGTACGAGGTCCAACCGTTGCGCACGCCCGCCCTCACCAACAACTGGGCGCAGTTCACCATTAACCTTGACGCTGCGCTCGCCGCTCGCGGCCTGAATTATACCTCGGCGTTCAAGATTCGTTTCAATCAATACGACAACTATGAGATCCCGACCGACGGGATCGCGATCGACGACCTCGTAGTCACCGCTACGGTGGTCGGCTCAGCGGTCGCGCTCGCTCTCCCGCCCCAGGCGACGGAGGCCGCCACCGGTATCACCGGCAGCCTCACACTGCCTGCTGCAACCGCTGCCAGCACGACCTTCACCCTGGCCTCGAGCGCGCCGGCAAAACTCACAGTGCCCGCCACTGTGGTCGTCCCGGCCGGTCAGACCACGGTGACGTTCGCTGTCACTCTGCCCGATGACACGCTGGTCGACGGCAATCGCTTGGTTACCGTCACCGCAACCGCCACGGGATACCAGGCGGCCAATGCCAGTGTGACGGTGATCGACAATGACACGGCGACCCTTGCACTCAGCGTGCCGGCGACGGCAACGGAGGGCGATGCGCCGAAGACCGCCACCCTCACGCTAAGTGCGATCCCCGCCGGCCCCGTGAGCGTGACACTTTCTTCCAGTGTGCCTGCCCGTGCCACTGTACCCGCGACCATCACCTTTTCCCCGGGCCAGTCGACCGCGACCTTCCCCATCGCCATCGTCAACGACGGCATCATCAATGGGTCGCAAGCCGTCACGGTAACGGCGGCGGTCGCGGGCTGGACATCGGCCACTGGCACCATCACGGTGCAGGACGACGAGAGCACCAGTCTCGCGGTCATCATTCCGGCCTCCTTGCGCGAGGGCGATGCGCCGAAGACCGGGAGCGTCCGCCTCAACGGGGTGCTCACCACCAATCTCGTCGTCGCGCTGAATTCCAGCGATCCGACCGCCGTGACCGTGCCCGCGAGCGTGACGATCTCCGCCGGACAGAATTCGGCCGATTTCACCCTCACGATCATCGACGACACTGTCGCAGACGGTCCGCAGCCCTTCGTGCTCACAGCCACCGCCAGCGGCTTCACCACTGGGACTGCGAATGGCACGGTCCGCGACAACGAGGCCCACCACTTCTCGTTTGCGACCATCGGCAGTCCGCAGGTGAGCAACGGTCCGCTACCGTTGATCATCACCGCTCGCGATGCGGCCAACGGGGTGGTCACCGACTACAATTCCCCGGTCACGCTCACCGCTTCGGGCAGCAGCGGCCCGCTGACGGTCCTGCCGGGCACCGTCACCGGTTTCGTCAACGGCATCTGGAACGGCACAGCTCAGATCAATGCACTGGCGACTGGCGTCGTCATCAATGCCAGCGACGGCGCCGGACACACCGGTGCGAGCAACGCATTTGCGCTCGCGACCGGCAGCCTCGATCACTTCGCCTGGAATCCAATCTCGTCACCCCAGATCCTCGACACCCCGTTTGCGGTCACGCTTCGCGCCGTCGACATTGGCGGCGGCACCGTGACCACCTTCAATGGCCTGGCCAATCTGTCGTTCGTTTATCCCGCTTTGGGTCTGCCGACCGGAGTGGGCAC
>JAPLTR010000848.1 GCA_026398065.1 Verrucomicrobiota bacterium
GCGCGGCCTCGGCGACGACGTGCCGGACCGCCTCCGCCGGTTTATCTTCCCGCTCGAGAAAAACCTCATCGACCGCGAACTCGTCTACTGGGGCGCCCTCCACGGCTTCATCGAGATGGTCGAGGGCGGCGTCACGACCGCGGTCGACATGTACTATTTCGAGGACGAGGTGGCGAAGGCCGCCAAGAAGATCGGCATCCGTGGCGTCCTCGGTGAAAGCATCCTGAATTTTCCGACCCCTGATGCGCCCGAGCCCTATGGCGGCCTCGCCTACGCGAAAAAATTTGCCGCCGAGTACGCGCACGACCCGCTGATCACGCCGGCCCTGGCCCCGCATGCGCCGTACTCACTCGACGCCGAGCATCTGCGCCTCGTCGCGAAGATGTCCGCCGAACTCGACCTGCCCGTGCTCATGCACGTCGCCGAGATGACCGACGAGATCGCGACCCTGCGCAAGGAGCGCAACCAGACGCCGATCGAGTACCTCGATTCCCTTGGCCTTCTCAACCGCCGCTTCGTCGCCGCCCACTGCATTTTCGTGACCGACTCCGATCTCGCGCTGATGAAGGCCCGCGACATCGGCATTGCGCACAACATGGTCGCCAACATCAAGTCTGCGAAGGGCGTCGCGCCCGCGCTGAAGATGTTCGACCAGGGCCTGCGCGTCGGCCTCGGCACCGACGGCCCGATGAGCGGCAACACCCTCGATGTCATCGGCCAGCTCGGCTACGTCGCCAAGCTCCACAAGCTCGACCGGCACGACCGCAATGTCATGCCCGCGCTCAAGGTGGTCGAGATGGCCACGCTCGGCGGCGCCCGGGCCCTGCACCGCGAGGCCGACCTCGGTTCTGTCGAGGTCGGGAAGCTCGCCGACCTCATGATTCTCGACCACGAGTCCACCGCCCTCGTCCCGCTGTTCGACGTCTACTCGACCCTCGTCTACGCCGCGGGCCCGAAGGACGTCCGTACCACCATCATCCACGGCCGGGTCATCATGGAGGACCGAAAGTTCCTCACGATCGACCCCGCCGAGGTCCGCGCCCACCTGCGCGATATCACGCGCCGCATCAACGCGGCGCTGGCCGCCGGCCTCAAGTGAAGGTTCCCGGCACCGTGCGCGCCTCCCGCTTTCCGTCAGCGACCTACCTATGACCATGCATACCACACTCAGATCGTTCCTCCTCGCCGCCGCGCTGCCCGCGCTTGCGCTCGCCCAGACGCGACCGGCCGAACAGCCCGTGAAGCTCGAGGCCTTCGCCGTGACCGGCTCCAACCTCCGCGCCGGCGAGTCTGTCGGCGGGGCCAATCTCCGCGTCGTCACGACCGCCGAGATCGAGCAGGCCGGCACCGGCAGCCTCTACACGTTTCTCAAGAAGATCCCCGAGGCCGGTGCCAACGGCTTCGGTGAGAACCGCGTCAACACCTCCTCGCCCGGCACCGCCTCCGTCTCGCTCCGCGGCCTCGGCGCCAATTCCACCCTTGTCCTCCTCAACGGCCGCCGCGTCACCGCCGCGCCCTTCGCGCAGGGCGGCAGCGCCGCCTCGCTTGGGACGATCCAGTTCGTCGACCTGAACATGATCCCCGTCGACGCCCTCGCGCGCGTCGAGGTGCTGAAGGACGGCGCCTCCGCCGTCTACGGCGCCGATGCCGTCGCCGGCGTCGTGAACCTGATCCTGAAGGACAATGTGCAGGGCTCCACGGTCCACGCCTTCTACGGCGACTTCCCCGGCGGCATCTCCGCCCATACGGTCAAGGGCGCCGCTTACACGGGGATCACCGATGGCAAATGGAAGGCCTTCGCCCTCGCGAACTACATGACGCAGCAGAAGATCCAGTACGGCGAGCTCTCGCCGAAGCTGCTCTTCCTCTCCAACGGCTCGAACCCCGGCACGTTCACCGTGCCCGTCGGCGGCACCAACCCCATCACCGGCGCGGTCATCCCCGCCGGCACCGCCGCCGCCGCGCGTACGTTTACCGTGGATACGTCGACCGGCGCCTACCCCCCGGCCTTCAACACCACCGCCGCCACCGCGACGCAGAACCGCTACAACAGCAACGAGGCCCTCACGCCCCAGCCGCGTCTCACGCGCTACGGCGCGCTGCTGACGCTCAGCTACGAGCTCGCCCCGGCCATGACCGCCTACACCGAGCTGAACTACCAGAAGAACAAGAACACCGAGTACCTCTCTCCGAGCCCGATCACGAACCTCAACTTCGTCACGCTCCCCGCCAACGCCGTGTTCAATCCCTTCGGCGTCGCCGTCGTCAACGACCCGACCGTCGGCGCGACGCTCGTCTACCGCTTCACCGAGGCCGGCCCGCGCGTCACCGAGACCACCAATGAGTTCTCCCGCTTCGTCGGCGGCGTGAAGGGCAAGGTCGGCGCCACCTGGACCTGGGACGCCTCGTTCCTCTACAACCGTTCGACCGCGCACAACGCCCTTCCGTCGGGCTGGCTCTCGCAGGCCGCCGTCAACGCCGCGCTCGCCGACCCCAGCCGGACCACCGCGCTGAACCTGTTCACCAACGGCACCAAGCTCGCCAACAATCCCGCCACCATCGCCAAGCTCGCCACCACCGGCGACCGCGATGCGTTCACCGAGCTCCTGTCCGCCGACCTCAAGGCCACCGGCTCCGTCTACAAGCTCGCCGCCGGCGACATCGCTCTCGCGACCGGCGTCGAGTGGCGCGAAGAGCGCTTCCGCGACCACCGCACGCAGGACCAGCTCCTCAACCAGTCGACCCCGGTCCCGCAGTCCAAGGGCAGCCGCCGCGTGCAGTCCGCCTACGCCGAGTTCAGCCTGCCGGTCGCCAGCGCCGCGCAGAAGATCCCCGGCCTCGCCACCCTTGAGCTGAACGCCGCTGGCCGCGCCGAGCACTACAGCGACGCCGGCTTCAAGAACACCTCCGTGCCGAAGCTCGGCCTCCGCTGGCAGCCCATCGACAACCAGATCACGTTCCGCGCCTCGTGGGGCAAGGGCTACCGCGCGCCGTCGCTCGCCGAGCTCTACCAGCCGCAGTCGACCAGCATCGTCTTCAACATCGCCGATCCGCTGCGCGCCGGCAAACCCGGTTCCAATGTCAATGACACCGCGACCGGCCAGCGTCAGCTCGTCTCCGGCGGCAATCCGCTCCTGAGCCCCGAGAAGTCCGAGTCCTACAACTACGGCGTGCTGTTCCAGCCCAAGTTCCTCGCGGGCCTCTCGTTCAGCGTCGACTTCTACAAGGTCGACGTCACGGACCGCATCGGCTCCCCGGCCACGCCTGCGATCATCCTCGCCAACCCGACGCTCTTCCCGGGCTTCGTGGACCGTGCCGCGCCGACCGCCAGCGACACCGCCAACGGCCTGCCCGGTGAGCTCCTCCGCATCCGCACCGTCACCGGCAACTACGGCACCGCCGTCACCAAGGGCATGGACCTCAGCGCCGAGTATCGGTTGAACACCAAGGACAACGGCCGCTTCATCGCCCGCGCCAGCGGCAGCACCGTTTTCCACTCGGTCATCCGGACCCGTCCCGACCTCGCCTCCGTCGAGACGCTCCGCACCTACGAGGTGCCCAGCTTCCGCGGCAACGCCGGCCTCACGTGGAGCTACCAGCGATACAGCGTCGGGGTCACCGGCGACTATATCGCCGGCTTCGCCGACCTCGCCCCGAGCGTCGTGCGCGTGAAGCAGCAGCTCATCACCGGCCTCCAGATCAGCGAGGACATGGGCAACGGCCTCAAGGTCACGGTCGGCGCGAACAACCTCTTCGACAAGAACCCGCCGCTCACCGCGTCCACCACGGGTTACGCGGAGCAGACGAGCTACTTCCTGCCGCGTTTCCTGTACCTCGACATCACGAAGAAGTTCTAAGGTTCGGCCAGGCCCCCGCCGCCTCGCTGTTCAGCGCGCCCTTTTACCTGGGCGCGCTTTTTTGTGCCCGGTCCCTTGAGGTAGGGACGGTTCCCGTAGCGGCGAGCGCCAGCGAGCCGGGGGGGGGGGGGGGCGTCGGCCCGCTCGCGGTTGCGACGCTTCACCTCACGGCGTGTATTTCACCGTACCGTTCGGATCCACCGTGTATCCCCACTTCGCGATATACTCGGGCCCGCGCAAAAACGCGTCGTCATTGGCCTTTAATTTCCGCTGCAGCCAGGCGTCGAGTTCCGCCTGCAGCGCGGCGTGGCCGGCCTCACCGACGAGGTTCTTTTGCTGGTAGGGATCGGCCTCGTTGTCGAACAGCAGCCACGGTCCGGCGAGGTCGCGCACGTACGTGTAGCGCGTCGTGCGCAGCCCGCGGTATTCCTTGCCGCCGACCCGCCGCTCAAATTCCCCGAAGGGCGACACACAGGTGATCACGGTCGCGCCATCCCCGGGATTCTTCCCGCCGCGCATGTAGTGGTGGTAGTCGAGGCCCTCGACGCTGGCGGGCTTCGCCACGCCCGCGAGCCCGAGCAGCGTCGGCATCACATCCTCGGAATTGATCGGCGCGTCGAGCACGCGGCCCGTGTTTCCGAGGCCCGCGGGCCAGCGCACGAGCAGCGGCACGCGGGCCGATTCGTCGAACGGCTTCTGTTTCCGGATCATCCCCTGCGAACCCAGCATGTCGCCGTGGTCCGCTGTGAAGACGACGATGGTGTTTTCCGCGAGCCCCGTTTCGCGGAGCGTGGTGAGCAGCTCCGCCATCGCGTCGTCGAGCGCGGCGGCGTGCGCGTAGTAGCCCGCGAGATCCTTGCGCGTCTGCGCCTCCCAGGCCGCCGGCACGTTGGGCCGCAGCGTGAGTTTCGCCGGATCGAACATTGCGCGGTACTTTGCGGGGGCGGTGGGGTAGGGGTTGTGCGGGGGACCCCAGGCGAGCCAGAGCAGAAACGGTTTCGCGGCTGCGCCCGCGGGGGGATTCGCCCGCGTCCGGAGATACTCGCACGCATCCTTCGTCTGGTCGAAGGCGTCGTAGCCCTCCCATTTTTTCTGCTCGGGCGTGTCTCCGTAGTAGGGGGAGTTGTTGTAGGCGTGGGTGCACTCGAGGACCTTCCAGTAGTCGAAACCCTGCCGGCGCTCGCGCGGGATGAAGGCCGAGCGGCCGTGGCCGTCGATGTGCCATTTGCCGATCGCGCCCGTGTCGTACCCCGCGGCCCGGAGGACCTTCGGCAGCGTCACCGCCTCGGGGTTCAGGGTTACGTCGTTGAGAAACACCCCGTGGGTCAGCGGGCGCTGGCCGGTCAGCAACGACGCGCGGGTGGGGGAGCACACGGGCATGCCGGCGACCGCGTTGGAGAAACGCACGCTCTCCGCGGCCAGTCGGTCGAGGTGTGGCGTGCGGGCGTTGGGGTCGCCCGCGAAGCCAAAGGCTTGCGCGCGCCATTGGTCCGCGAGGACGACGACGATGTTCGGTGCGGGGCGGTCGGCGGCGGTGGCGCCGCCGATCAACCATCCGGACAGGCAGACCAGTCGCAAAAGGAGTCGCATGGTGGTGGGGTGGGGGGAGCGCGCAGTTTCACAGATGCACGCCCGATGAAAACCCAATTCACGTCATCGTGGTCGCGCCGGTGTTGGCTGGCACGGGGATAGCTGTCACGCGCGCCATGTCGGAAAAACCTTTAATTCTCCAATTAGTTACTACTAACTCCGCGCCCATGAGCTTCACCACGGCCCATGCCCCACGCCTGCTTTGCCGCGTAGTTGTCGCGTTTTGCCTGAGTCTCCTGCTCTCCTTTCGCCCCGCCTCCGGCGCCGATTCCCCTGCCGTAGTAACCGGCCGGGTCACCAATGCCGCAACCGGCGACGTGCTGACCAGCGTGGTGGTCGCCGTCGAGGGCACCGAGGTCCGCGCCACGACCGACCTCAACGGCAACTACCGCGTCGTGCTGCCTGCCGGGGTGCGCACCCTCGTCGTGTCCTATCCGGGCCTCGATGACCAGCGCGTTTCCGTCGATGCCGCTGCCGGGCAGGCCGCCGTGCGCGACGTCGCGCTCACCACGTCGTTGTACAAGCTGGAGAAATTCGTCGTGAAGGGCCTCCGCGAGGGCCAGGCCGCGGCGATCCAGGAAGAACGCCAGTCGGCCAATCTCCGCACCGTCGCCGCGATCGATGCCTTCGGCAATCCCGGCGCCGCCGTCGGCGAGATGCTCCAGCGTCTGCCCGGTGTGGCGGTGGACGGCAGCGGCGGCGAGGTCGGAGCGATTTACATCCGCGGCATGACGCAGGACTTCTCCTCGCTGTCGGTCGACGGCTCGCAGATCGCCGTCTCCGGCGGCACGGCGATCAGCAACGGCAACGTTTACTTCGGTCAGGTCAGCACGGGTACGCTCGCCTCCGCCGAGATCGTCAAGTCCCCCACGCCCGACATGGATGGCAACGCCATCGCCGGTTATCTGAATCTCCGCACCAAGCGCGCCTTCGACCGCACGCCCGGGCGCCAGATATCCCTCTCGCTCGGCACCGCGTGGGGCGAGAGCTATGAGCACCGGAGCGTGCCCTACAAGGACCGCCCCGAACTCGATCTCTTCAACCTCAGCTTCTCCGACGTTTACAGCATCTTCGGCGGCAGGAACAACTTTGGCCTCGTCGCCACCGTGCAGCGCAACATCGCCAATGGCATGATCACCGAGGTCGGCCCCCGTCAGGCCTCCGCCGCGCAGACGTCCTTCTTCGTCGCCTCCGCCGCGCCCGACGAGCCCCTCCAGCGCGCGTACGGTGCCGGCCAGTGGGGCAGCCTCGGCAAGCAGTCGCCCACGCTCAACCTCAGTCTCAATACCGACTACAAGCTCAGCGAAAACACCACGCTCTCCTTCAAGAGCACCTACAATCGGGTGAAGCGCCGCAGCGGTTCCCTGCCGTCCTACTACCGTTGGAAGCTCACGACCACTGCGGCGGCGGCCAATTTCCTCCCCGGCAGCACCTACGATAGCCTCGAGGCGCGCAACGGCACGCTGGACCTCGAGTCCGTGCTCTACATCCGCGAGAGCGAAAGCGCCACGTTCTCCGGTGGCGTCGAGCAGCGCCTCTTCGGCGGCAGCGGCAAGCTCACCGTCGATCTCAACTACTCGAAGAACCGCACGATGTACCCGCAGCTCAACCAGATCGGCGCGCGCCTCACCGGCGTCGGCTGGCAGCTGGACCGCCGCGGTCATGGCGACTGGGATCCCGCGGTCATCCAGACCGTCGGCAAGGACTGGCGCGATCCCGCCAGCTACGTCGTGCGGCCCGACGCGCAGCTCATCAGCTACTCCGCGCCCGCGCAGCGCTGGGGCGGCCGCGCCGATCTGGAGAACACCTTCAACACGGCGGTGCCGTTCACGCTCAAGCTGGGGGCCAAGCAAACGGGCTTCTATCAAAAATCCAACCGTAACATCAATTACTACACCTACGTCGGACCCACCGCCGGCGGCATCACCCCGTGGGTCGGCAATCCCATGCGCATGTCCGGCGGCCGGTACGGCCCCTTCCCCTTCATGCAGCTCGCGCAGAGCGGCCTCGGCGGGGATGTTTTCGCCGATTCCGGCAACTGGACGCAGACGGCATCGGACGTGTGGAACACCATTGTCCAGGACCGCCTCAACGACGCCGAGTTCGAGGAGACCATCAACTCCGGTTACGTGCAGGGCAGCTTCAAGCTCCATCGCCTCCGCGTCCTCACCGGACTCCGCCTCGAACAGACCGAGACCACCGGCACCTCCTACGTGCGCGTCGTCAACGCCACCAACACCAATCTCACCACGGCCACGCCCGCGGTGAACGCCGCCCGCGCCCTCGCCAACTTCCGCGGCGGGACCACCGACGGCACCCGGTACAACAACACCTTCCCCGGTCTGCACCTCGTGTACGATGTCACGCCGGACATCTCGGCCCGCGCCAGCTATTCGAAATCCATCACGCGGCCCACCCCGACCAGCCTCCTGCCCAACATCACTCCCAACGAGAACAACAGCACGCTCTCCGGCGGCAACCCCGACCTGAAGCCCTATACCTCCGACAACTTCGACGTCTCCGTGGCGAAGTACTTCCCTGGCATCGGCCAGCTCTCGGCCGGCGTGTTCCTCAAGCAGATCACGAACTACTTCCGGTCCTTCCAGTCGACGGTGCCCTCCGGCCCGGACAACGGCTTTGGTGGCGAGTACGCCGGCTGGACGCTCACGCAGAACCGCAACATCGGCTCCGCCCGCATCCGCGGCATCGAACTCAACCACCAGCAGCAGTACACCTTCCTCCCCGGCGTGCTGCGCGGCCTCGGTTCCTTCGCCAACTTCACCTACCTCGACACCAAGGGCGACTTCGGCGCCGCCGCCACCACCACGCGCCTCGCCAATCTCACCCCCCGCAGCGCCAACGCCGGCCTCACCTGGCGTTACCGCGGCCTCGACCTGCGCATCCTGATGAACTACCGCAGCGAATTTTTCCGCAGCTCCACCTCTGGCACCTACGGCTCCGGCGCAGGCGTGGTCCCCGGCACGATGCTGTACGATGTTTACCAGCACGCGAAGACGCTCTGGGACTTCAAGGCCCAGTATAACTACAGCCGCACCTACACCTTCTTCTTCGACGTTTACAATCTCACCAACGACTGGACCAACAGCGACTACGTCCACGCCTTCGGCCGCGAGATCCCGTCCTACGCTTCCGGCGTCGGCACGAGCTTCAAGCTCGGCATGACCGTCCGGCTCTGACCGGTCCGCCGCCGGCCCCGAGGCGCCGGAGAGTAGTTTTCCCCTCGCCAGTAGCGCGTCACCTGTCCGGTGACGCGCATTTTCATGTCGTCCTCCGGAGACGGAAAACAATTCGACAACCCGCCGCGTCCGCCCCAGATGCTCAGCCCGTCCGCAGCCTTGCCCCGCCCTTGAACCCCACACCCTTGGAACCGCTCGACCGCGCCGACCAGACCCGCTGGTTCGCCGAAGAAGTGCAGCCCCACGAACGGCCGCTGCGCTCCTACCTGCGCCAGTCGCTGCCCTCGCTGGAGGATGTCGACGACCTCGTGCAGGAGTCCTTCGCCCGGCTGATGCGCGCCCGCCGCACCACGGAGATCCGCGCGACGAAGCCCCTGCTCTTCGCCATCGCGCGCAACGCCGTGCGGGATTTCATCGCCCGCAAGGTCCGCGCCGATTTCGTGCCCATAACGGAAAACCCCGGGATGCCGGTCTTGGTAGATGGCGCCGACGTGGTCGAGCTCGTCTGCCGCCGGCAGGAGATCGAACTCCTGGCCGAAGCCATCCAATCCCTCCCCGAACGCTGCCGCGAAGTGCTCCTCCTCCGTAAAATCAAAAACCTCTCCCAGAAGGAAATCGCCGCATTGCTCGGCATCGCGGAGCACACCGTGGAGTCCCTGGCCGCCAAGGGCACGCGGCGCTGCGCCGAATATCTGCGCGCCCGCGGCGTCGGATTGGACCGCTGACCATGGCCACCGTCCCCCATGTGCCGGACGCTGCGTCGTCTCCGGACGATCCTGCCGCCCCGGCGGCCGCCTGGGTGGTGCGCCGCGTTCGCGGGCTCGAGCCCGGCGAGGCGCGGGCTTTCGCCGCGTGGCGGGCGGCCGATCCGCGGCACGAGGCGGAATTGGCCCGCCGCGACCACGCCTGGCACGGCCTCGACGGGCTCGGGGCCGTGTCCGACCTGTCCGCGCTGGCCGACGGGGTGCTGGTCCGGGCGCAGGCCCGGCGTGCCCGCCGCCGCCGGACGATGTGGGGCCTGTGCTCCGCCGCGGCGGCGGCGGCAGTCGTGCTGTGGGCGGTGGTCCGCCCGGACGACGCCGAACGGTCGTCCGAGACCGTCCCGACCTCCCACATCCAGGTGCTCGCCAGCACGGCCCACCGGATGCTGCTGCCCGACGGCTCGCTGGCCGAACTCAACGGCGACAGCGTGATCGAGACCGATTTCACCCCGGCCGAACGCCGGGTGCGCCTCGTGCGCGGCGAGGCGCATTTCGTGGTGATGAAGAATCCCTCGCGGCCCTTTTTGGTCACCGTGGGACGCGTGACCGTGCGGGCGGTCGGCACCGCCTTCAACGTCCGCCTCGGGGCCGACAGCGTCGAGGTGCTCGTGACCGAGGGCAAGGTCCGCCTCGACGGTCTCGCGCCGGTCGCCGGCCCGGTGGACCGCGAGCCCGCCGGTCCCGCGCTCACCATCGGCCAGCGCGCCCAGATCGGTGCCGCTTCGGCCGACGCGCGCCCGGCTGTCGCCATCGGCGAATTGAAGCCCACCGAGGTCGACGAGGTCCTCGGGTGGCAGAACCTGCGGCTGGTGTTCAACCGGACGCCGCTCGACGAGGTCGTGGCCGCGTTCAACCGCCACAACGTCCGCCAGTTCGTGCTGGCCGATCCTGCGCTCCGCGACCGCACGCTCACCGGCACCTTCCGCGCCGACAACGCCTCGGCCTTCGCCCGCCTGCTTGCGGCCAGCGTCGACGTCCGCGCCGAGCCCCGGGCAGGCGACGTGATTGCGCTTCTCCCCGCACGATAGGACCCATTTTCCAGCTGTCCGTGAAAAATATCCCCTCCGGGCGTAACGGAAACCGCCCCTGTTCCAGTCTTGTCGTCTGACTACGGCGTCCCCGCGCCAACCCCGCCACCTGCATGAACCCTACCTCCCCTGCTTCCTCCTTTCCGGTCTTCGCCCCGTCGCGCCTCCGCCGATGGGTCGCGCTGTGGGCCGGCCTCCTTCTCGGTGCGTGCGCCGTGGGCGCGGCCGACTCCCCCCGCCGCGTCTTCGACATTCCCGCCGGTTCCGCCGAGACCACGCTCCAGACGTTTTCGAAACAGGCCGCCGGCCAGTTCATCTTCTCCGCCGGCAAGGTCGGCGATGTGGCGACCCAGGCCGTCAAGGGCGAGTTCACCGCGCGCGAGGCGCTCGACCGCATGCTCGCCAACACCTCCCTCTATGCCGTGCAGGACGAGCGCACCGGCGCTCTCACGGTTGGCCGCGGCGCCCCGGGCGCGACCGCCCCCGCCGGCCCCGGCACGATCGTCGGCCGCGTCTTCAATCCCGCCACCGGCGAGTACGTCCGCAACGCCCAGGTGCGCATCGTCGAGAGCGGTGACTCCACCGTCTCCGAGGATGAGGGCGCCTACCGCCTCTCACCCGTGCCGGCGGGTCGGGTGACGTTGGAGGTCACGTACACGGGTTACCGCTCGGTCACGGCCACGGTCGACGTGACCGCTGGCGGCACGGTCACGAAGAATTTCGAGCTCATCAGCACCCTGCAGGACCCGGCCACCGCCCCCAAGGCCGCCGCCGACGGCACCGTGGTGCTCCAGGCTTTCACCGTCGCCGGCGAGCGCGAGGGCAACGCCAAGGCCATCATGGACCAGCGCAATTCCATGAACATCACCAACACGGTCGCCTCCGACGCGTTTGGCGACAACGCCGAGGGCAACGTCGGCGAGTTCCTCAAGCACCTCCCCGGCGTCGAGCTCGACCTCTTCTACGGCGAGGTCCGCACCGTGCGCCTCGGCGGTCTCGGCTCCGAGTACACTTCGGTCACCATGGACGGCATCGCCCTCGCCAGCACCGACGCCAACAACTCCGGTTCCGGCGCCGCCCGCTCTTTCACCATGGAGATGGCCTCGCTCAACAGCATGGAGTCCATTGAGGTCAACAAGACCGTCAGCGCCGACGTCGATGCCAACGCCCCGGCCGGCACCATCAATCTCCGCACCAAACGCGCCTTCGACCGCGTCGGACGCCGCGTTTCCTGGCAGGCCAACGTTGTCGCCCATTCCGAGGCGTTCAAGTTGGGCCGCTCCCTCGGGCCTGATGAGGATCAGCGCAACTACAAGATTCGTCCCGGCGGTATTTTTGAATACTCCGACCGATTCCTCGACAACAACCTCGGTCTCGTCCTCAACCTCAGCGAATCCAACGTCTACCAGGAGGCGCTCATCACCTCGGTGGCCTACAGCACCGCGACGACCGCCGCCGATCAGCGCCCCCTCATTCCCTCCACACTGAATTTCCAGTGGGCCCCGCGCTTCAACAAGCGTTTTGCCACCACGCTCACGACCGACTACAAGTTCTCCCCGTCGTTCAACGTCGGCCTCGGCGTCGTCTACAATTACGTCGATCTCTGGACCCCCCAGCGCACCGTCATTTTCAATGCCGGCACCCGCACCGCTGTCGTGGGCGCCGATCCGCTCCTGAGCTTCACCTCCGCCGCCAACGGCACCGTCCAGGTCAACCCGGTCGCCGTTTCCAAGATGGGCGAAACCTTCACCTTGATCCCCCGTGCCGAGTTCAAGCGCGGCAACTTCGAGCTCGAGGCCAAGGGCGCCTATTCCGACTCCACGAGCTGGTACGACCCGCTTGGCCGCCGCAATTCCATCCGCGACACCAACTCGCCCACCGCCAGCGGCGTCACCTTCCGCGCCTCGCGTTCCGACCTCCTTTCGAATGACTGGCACTTCACCCAGACCGCCGGTCCCGACATCGCCAACGGCGCCAGCTACACCAGCCCCTCGATCACCGCCAACGACGGCCGCTTCGGCCGCACCGTGCTGTTCAGCGGCGAGATCATCGGCACGCTCAAGACCTCCAAATGGCTCCCCGTCATCTGGAAGAGCGGCATCAAGACGCGCCAGCAGATCCAGAAGTTCGAGGACGACCAGCTTGCGCGCCGTTTCGACTATGCGCCCAACGGCACGACCGTCGCCAATGGCGCCTGGGCCAACTACCGCTCGCCATGGGAGTACAGCCTCGGGATGAACGATGGCAGCATCGCCTCCATCTCGGGGGGCAATGTCTTCATGCCCAACCTGCGCGACATCGCCGATCTCTACCGCAGCAACCCCGCCGCCTTCCGCCAGAATTGGGGGGCCAATGCCGATAACTACTACGAGTCCTACGTCGCGCGTCGCCGCCGTTATTACGAGCGCATCGACGCCGGCTACCTCATGGGCACCACGAAATTCAAGGGCGCCACCCTCCGCGCCGGCCTCCGCTGGGAGGACACCCACACCGAGGCCAGCGAGGCTGACACGCGCTCACCCGCCGAGATGCGCGCCGCGGGCTTCGGCTCCCAGGTGAACACCAACGGCCGCGCGACGACCATCCCCGCCATCGACTACCAGTTCCTCTCCCGGCCCCGCGTCAAGCGCACCGGCGAGTACGACAACCTGTTCCCGAGCGCCTCCTTCAAATACAACCTGATTCGCAACCTCGACTTCCACTTCGGCTACTCCGCCACCATCCGCCGCCCCTCCTACGTCAATCTGTCGGGCGTCTGGGTGATCGACGACACGCCCAACGCCGTCGGCGCGCTCCCCACGGTCACCGCGCCCAATCCCCGCCTGAAGCCCGAGACCTCCGACAACTACGCCGCCCGCCTCGCGTATTATTTCGAACCCGTCGGCCAGCTCGCCGCCACCTTCACCGAGCGCAGCGTGAAGAACATCCTCATCACCGACCGCCTCACCGCCCAGGAGTTTGGCTACACCATCCAGGACGAGCTGCAGAACTACGAGTTCATCACCACCAACAACGGCCCCGAGGTCATCAAGATCCGCAGCATGGAGCTGGAGTACAACCAGAGCCTCTCCTTCCTCGGCCCGCTCTTCCGCCGCCTCTCCGTGCGCGGCAGCTACACGCGCCTCTACGCCGAGATCCCCCGCGCCAACCTCACGCCCCACCTCGCCAGCGGCGGCCTCAACTACACGTTCCGGAAGCTCAATCTCTATACCAACTGGAACTGGTCCGACGACGTGAACACCAACGTCTCAGGCACCACCTACCGCCGCCATCGCGCCAACGTCGACGCCGGCGGCGGCTGGCGCTTCAACAACACCTACATCCTCTCCGTCAGCGTGCGCAACCTGACCGACACCCCCTACGTGAACATGCAGCGCTTCGTCACCGGTCCCACCGCCATCACCCGCAACGAGACCGTCGGCCAGTCCTGGACGTTCGCGATCAAGGGCACGTATTGATCCCTGCGATAGGTCACGTGGCGGCGGCCTTCCGGTAGCCGTATGCGTTGCCGTGCGGACGGGCGCCCCGCCGCGTCCGCCGTTTCCTCTCTCCCTCCTCCGATGATTCGCCGCACCTTTCTCAGACGCGCCGGCCTCCTCGTCCCCGCCGCCCTTGCTCTTCCCTCGCTCACTCGCGCCCAAACCGCGCCCGCGGCCAAAGCCCCGCCCGCCAGGGAACTCTCCGCCGATCTCGTCATCGTCGGCGGCGGAGTGGGCGGTTGCGCCGCCGCCCTCGCCGCGGCGCGCGCCGGCCTGCGTGTGATCCTCACCGAGGAGACCGACTGGATCGGCGGCCAGTTCACTTCCCAGGCCGTTCCGCCCGACGAGCACGCCCAGATTGAGACCTTCGGCGGCACGAGGAGCTACCAGGCCTTCCGTCGCGGCGTGCGCGACTACTACGCGCGGCACTTTCCCCTCACGGAAAAAGCCCGCGCCAATCCGCTTCTCAATCCCGGCAACGGCTCCGTCTCCAAGCTCTGCCACGAGCCCCGCGTCGCCCTCGCCGTCCTCCACGAGCTGCTCGCGCCCTATTTCGCGACCACCCGCATCCAGCTCCTCATTCGGCACACCGCCGTCTCCGCCGAGCTGTCCGGCGACCGCGTCGCCGCCGTCCTCGTGCGCGGCATCGAGTCCGGCCGCGAGCTCGTGCTCCGCGCGCCCCTGTCCGTCGACGCCACCGAGACCGGCGAACTGCTCCCGCTCACCCGCACCGAGTACGTCACCGGCTCGGAGTCGCAGCGCGACACCGGCGAGCCCCACGCCGGTCCCGAGGCCCGGCCGCAGAACATGCAGTCGTTCACCTGCTGTTTCGCGGCGGACTACGTCGCGGGAGAGGACCACACCATCGACCGTCCGCGCGACTACGCGTTCTGGCGCGACCACGTGCCGCCGCTCAAGCCCGCTTGGTCGGGCAAGCTCCTCAGCCTCTACTACTCGGCCCCGCGCACGCTCCAGCCCTTCGCAATGGGCTTCGATCCCGAAAAATCCACCGGCCTCTTCAAGTACCGCCGGCTCATTGATCGCACGAATTTCGCGCCCGGCACCTACGCCGGCGATCTCACGCTGATCAACTGGCCGCAAAACGACTACAGGCTCGGCAACCTCTTCGAGGTCCCCGC
>JAPLTR010000397.1 GCA_026398065.1 Verrucomicrobiota bacterium
CTCAACCGCTGGTACGATGTCCTCAAGGCGGGCGCCCGTGTCCGCTTCCTCTCCGCCTTTGCGATCGCCGGCAAGGTCGAGGGTGTCGACTACATCGTCGACCTCGAACAGGGCCAGGTGCGGTTCATCAACGCCGGCTCACTCCCGGCCGCCAATGTCACGCCGACGATCTCCGCTCCGGCGATCGATGCCTCGCACGCGAAGGCGATGACCGGCTGGGCCCCGATGCGGAACCAGATCTGGCGCGGCTACGCCCGCCTCATCATCTACGACCAGAACCGCCTCAACCGAATCGTGAAAGAGCACAACGATTTCTCGTTTACGCTCACGATGGGGAAGCAGTTCGGCGTGAAACACGACGCCCAGAGTGAAGGCAGCATCAAGCTCATGGTCGCCGCCGACGAGGGCACCGTCTTCCAGCGCAACTGAGCGATCTGCCCTTCGCCGTCCCTCAACTCGCATCTCCCAACACTCAGCAATTTCTCCCATGAAACTTTTCCTCGATACCGCCAGCCGCCAGCTCACGCCGGCCGGAGTGGCGCCCAATCTGCCCCGCGGCGGGGCGGACAACGTCTTCCTCCAGTTTCTCACGGCCAACGTCGCCGCGTTGCTGCCCGGCGGCGCGCCGATCGCGCTTCGTTTCTATCTGCCCTCCGACCTGGGCAACCCGATCGCGACGTTCAATGCGTTCACGGCGTCGCCGGCGGACCTCGGTTACGTCGCGGCGGTCGACACGCTCTCCGGCGGCCTCGCGGTCCTCGATCGTGCCACGCTCTTTGCGCGGCTGAGCTACGGCACGCCGAACGTCGACTCCGAGTGGTTCCTCGTGAACTACGGCGTCGGGACCAGCGGGAGTGGCGCGCCCGCCACGCAGATTGTGCTCTCGACGCCCGCAGGCCCGGTGAACTACGTGCAGCCCATCGGCCAGTTCGGCGGCCGCATCGGCGTCAACCAGACCGAGGGTTTCTGGCGGGTGAAGGCCGCCTGCAATCTGCTCGGCCTGCAGATCTCCGCCCAGGACGCGCCCACCGGAGCGAATCTCCTGGTCGAGGTGGTCAAGGGCGGCGTCGCGAGCGGCAAGGTGGCCACGCTGACGGCCGCGCAGAAATCCGAGGAGACGGTCTTCGGCGCACCGCTCGCCCTCGCGATCGGTGACGTCGTCCAGTTCAAGGTCACCCAAGTCGGCAGCACGAAAGCCGGCTCCAACCTCGATGTGAAAGGCATCGTCACTCTCCTCTGAGCGCGCTCCTCGAGTAATTCGCTCCTACCATGAAAAAACTCTTCCTATTCTATTTTGCGATCGCGTGTGCGGCCGTCGCCCAGGTGGTCACGCCCTGGGCGGACATCGGAGACAAGCCGACCACGCTCGCGGGTTATGGAGTCACGCCGGCGACTGAAGCCCAGGCTATCGCCGGGACGGACACCGCGGCCCCGATGACCGCCGCCGGAGTTGCCGCGGCGATTCGGCGGGCGCCGTCGGGGTTCAAGGTTATCTGGGTGGGCACTTCGATTTCCACCGGGGGTGCGAGCTCTTTTCCGACGCTCGCGTCTGCCATGAGTTTCTATGCGCATGCCACCTCTGTAAACACTGCGGTAGGCGGACGCACACTCGGAAGCATCATCGCCGCCTACGCGGAGGAAGTCGCTCCGCACCTCGCGAACGGCGCGGGGCCAAATTGCCTGGTGAACATCGAAATCGGGGCCAACGACTACGATCACACACTCGCCGCAGATTGGACGACGGGACTTCGCAGCTACATTCAGACGATCCGAAATACGGGGGCGCATGTGAGCGCCAAGACCGTCATGCGCCGCATCGGCGTGGGATTTGGGCTGATCGGCGAGCAAAACCGGCTGGCCTACAATCACTCCCTAGCCATCCTCGAACAAGAGGGGCTGATTGATTGGGGTGTGGTGGATATCGCTAGCATGATCGACCCCTCGATTTCCGGCGGAGACTTCTCGGTTGCCGATGACTGGGTTCACCCCAACGCCGTAGGCAAAAAGCTCATCGCGATCATGGACAATGCGCACATGGAGTCGCGCGGACGCACGATCATGCGCGACACGGTGGTTTCCCAGCTATCCACCTCAAATCGGTTCACCGTGCTTAATCCCGGCCTCTTTGCCCCGGTGCAGATCATTGATCCATTTACGCAGTCGCACGAATGGTACGGTTTCGCGGGTTCTGGAATTACCTATTTCGGATCGCGGCTGTATTCAACCGGCGCCGAATTCAAGTTGCAGTTCTCGCCGAATGTGGAGTTCGCGACCGGGCCGAACCCGACGTCCTCTTTCGATGGCACGTGGATCGACGTGTTCGCGACCAGCTACTTTTCAAACACTGTGCGGAGACTGAATATCAAGATGCCGACTTACTTCTCGGCAGGGGTGGATTTCTCCGGGCAGACACTGGTATTTTCCGACAATCAGATTGATTGGTCGAAAATCGCCAAGACCGGAAATCTCCGGAGCGGCGCTGGCACGCCCGAGGGCGCCGTCACTGCCCCGGTCGGCACACTCTACACCCGCACCGATGGCGGCGCCGGTACGACGCTCTACGTGAAGGAGTCGGGCTCCGGCAACACCGGCTGGGCCGCGAAATAGTTCACCCCCTCATCCACTCTCACCATGTCTTCCCTCATCAACGGCACTCCTCATCTCGTCACCTTCTCGAAACGGCACGGCGGCCAGCAGCATCAGGTCTCCATCGCCGAGCTCGAAATCAATCCGCTCTACCGGTTCTGCCACTGCCTGGTTGAGCACAAGACGCCGGAGCTGGTCGCGCTCTGCATCGACAAACCGGTCGAATGGCTGAACCAGATCGATGTGAAATCCTACGCCGAGCTCTCCAAGAAATGCATCGACGTAAATTTTCAGAACGCGATGACGCTGATGGAGGGCGACCCGGTCATCGCGCTGAAGCTCGGCCCGCTCGTGATGCAGATGATGACGATGGCGACGACGATGAACCTCGACCCGGTTCTCCTGGAGAAGGTGCGCGCCCTCGCAGCGGACTTGAAGCTGCAGCCGAGCGCTGGGACGCCGTCGAACGGCTCGTCGAGTGCGCCTGCGCCCTCGGGATCTGCGACGCCGACTGGGACCTGATCACCCGCAAAT
>JAPLTR010000108.1 GCA_026398065.1 Verrucomicrobiota bacterium
CAAAACCAGGGCACCGGCAAACGCCGCGTCGCCTTCGGCGCGCCCTATCCCGGAAAAATCCAGCCGGTGAATCTCCGCGAGCTCGGCGGCGAACTCATCGCGCAGAAAGACGCCTTCCTCTGCGCCGCCAAGGGCGTGAGCATCAGCATCGCCTTCCAAAAACGTCTCGGCGCCGGCCTCTTCGGCGGCGAGGGCTTCATCATGCAGCGGCTCCAGGGCGACGGGCTCGCGTTCGTCCATGCCGGCGGCACCCTCTACGAACGGGTGCTCGGCCCCGGCGAGGTCCTCCGCGTCGACACCGGCTGCATTGTGGCCTTCCAGCCCACGGTCGACTACGACATTCAGTACGTCGGCAGCGTGAAAACCGCCTTCTTCGGCGGCGAGGGATTGTTCTTCGCGACGCTGCGCGGTCCCGGAAAAATCTGGCTGCAGTCCCTGCCCTTCTCCCGTCTCGCCGGCCGCATCTACGCCGCCGCGCCGCAGACCGGCGGCGGAGGCCGCGAAGAGGGCTCTGTCCTTGGCGGCCTCGGCCGCATGCTCGACGGCGACAACCGCTGAGTTTCGCGCCGGCCAGGTGGCCGGTCCCCGCCGCTCATCCTGCGCCGCTGCCGTCGGTCACGGAGTCGTTGTTTTCCCGGTGCGTTGGGCGCATGCCTGCGGCCATGAAAACTTCCCTCACCTACGGAGCGGCGATGGCGATCGGCGGGGCCCTGCTGGTGCTCGGCCTGTACTTTTTCGGCTTCCACTCCGAGATCGCCAAACTCGGCGCTGCCCAGTGGATCGGCACCTGCGGCGGGCTGGCGGTCAGCTTCGCCTGCCTTTACCTGGGCCTCAAGGCCCGGCGCGCGGAAGTGCCGCCGACCGAAGAGTTCGGCTACGGCCGCGCGCTCGGCAATGGCGTCATGATTGTGCTCTTCGGCTCCCTGTTCAGCACCGTCACCAACTTCATCTACTTTCAGTTCATCAACCCGGGCTTCGCCGACCTGATCATCCGGGCGCAGTCCCTGAAAATGGAGGAAAAAGGGATGCCCGGCGCCCAGATCGAGCAGATGGAAAAGATGATGCAGTTCATGCTCCGGCCGGGCATGCAGACGGTGTCGGGGTTCTTCGGCGGGATGATCATGGGCACGATCCTCGCCCTGATCGCCGCGGCCCTGGTCAAGCGCGCGGCCGCCGAACCGCCGGTCGGGATCAGCTGATCCCCGCCGCGCACTGACGTATCCAACAAATTATTACACTCAGAAGGAAAGCGACTCACGCGCGGGCGACCGGGCCGGGGCCGCCGGCAGCGAAATCCCCTGGCCCCGCGGCCGGAAGATTTTCGTCTCCGCCCCCTGAAAATCGGCGTCGGTCCGGAAGCTGAACTGCTTCATGTCCTCCAGCTTGTTGAGCCGCTCCCGGACGTCCTCCGGCAGCGCCTTGCGCTCCTCCGGGGTGTTGACCGGTCCGGCGAAAACCTCCTCGCCCGCCTTGTTTTTGGCCACGAGTTCCTTCTTCCCCTCCTTGATGATGAGTTCGAGCGAACCCTTGTCATCATCGGACAGGATGCGGCTGTTGCCGGTGTTGACCGTGACGGAGACATTGCGGTCGCCGGGACCGATCGTGCGCGCGTACTCGATGCGGCGCTGACCGGGCGTACTTGCGCCGTCGATCAGGGACAGCACGCGGTTCACCTCCTCGCGGTCGCCGAGCACATCGGACGGGACGATCTGCACGTCGAAATTGCCTC
>JAPLTR010000119.1 GCA_026398065.1 Verrucomicrobiota bacterium
CATGGAGGGCCGCATGTTTCCAGAAGCGCGCCGCCTTCCAACGGAAAAAACGAGTGACGCCGCCGCGTCGCGCGACTATCCGGTTTCCATGCCCCTCCGCTCCCCCGCCCGGTTGTTGTTCTCCGCTCTCGCCTTTTCGTCCGCCGCCCTGGCCGCCCCCTCGGTCAACTGGATCCCCGCCAACCTCCCGCCCGCGCCCGCCACCGGCCCCGCGCTCTGCGTCGGCGCCTACCTCAAACCGGACGAGGGCAAGGCCGTGCTCGACGCCGCGCTCGCGCAGTTTCCCGACCGCGCCTCCTGGGAGGCCTATGCGAAACACATCCGCCAGCGCATGCAGGAGGGCGTCGGCCTGTCGCCCTGGCCGAAGCGCACTCCCCTCAACCCGGTCGTGACCGCGCGCCGCGTCTATGACGGCTATTCGGTCGAAAACGTCCGGTTCGAGTCCGTCCCCGGCTATTTCGTGACGGGCAATGTCTATCGCCCGCTCAATGCGAAACCGCCCTACCCCGTCGTCCTCACGACGCACGGTCACGGGGCGGTCATCAAGACGCCCGACGACTACGAGAAGCAGGGGCGCTTCACCGAGACCGTGCAGGCCCGCGGCGGCACGTTCGCCCGGATGGGCGCCATCGTGCTCTCCATCGAGATGGTCGGCTACGGCGACTCCAGCGCGCAGTTCGGCCAGGAGGTCCACAAGCGGCCGTTTACCCAGACGCTTCAGGTTTGGAACGCCACGCGCGCCCTCGACTACCTGCTCTCCTTCGAGGGCGTCGATCCCAAGCGCGTCGCGGTCACCGGCTAGTCCGGCGGCGGCACGCAGACCTTTCTCCTCACCGCGCTCGACCCGCGCGTCACGCTGGCCGCGCCCGTCGTGATGGTGTCGTCGTACTTCTTCG
Organism: Verrucomicrobiota bacterium; assembly: GCA_026398065.1. GTDB lineage: Bacteria > Verrucomicrobiota > Verrucomicrobiia > Opitutales > Opitutaceae > GAS368. The sequence goes on from JAPLTR010000119.1 coordinate 897, forward strand.
GCGGCTGCCAGTGCGAGAGCGGCATGCCCGTGCACCGCAGCGCCGACCATTTCGCGAACAACGTCATCATCGCCGCGCTCGCCGCCCCGCGCCCCCTCCTCCTCGTATCCGACGGCAAGGACTGGACGCAACACGTGCCCGAGTCCGAGTTTCCCTTCCTCCAGAAAATCTACGGCTACTACGGCGCCGCGGCCAAGACCGCCAACGTCCACCTGCCCACCGAAGGCCACGACTACGGTCCGTCGAAGCGCGCCGCGGTGTATCGCTTCGTCGCCGAGCACTTCGGCCTGACGGCCCCCGGGGTCGATGCCACCGGCAAGATCGACGAGTCGCACATCACGATCGAGAAGCACGGCCCGCTCCACGTCTTCGACGACGCGCATCCGGTGCCCGCCGGCGCGCCCCGCGACATCGCCGCGATCGAGCGCACGCTGCGCGAATTGCAGCGTTGAACGGGCCGCGCGACTCCGCCACGGTTTCCATTGCCATGAGCGAACTCCCGGACTGCTTCTACTGCCGCAAAGACCAGCGCCTCCACGATCTCATGATCGAGGTCGCGCCGATGAGCGCATCGACGCTCTATCTGTTTCGGGAGCAGACCCACCGGGGCCGCTGCGTCGTCGCGTATCGGGGCCACGTCAACGAGCTCTTCGAGCTGCCGCCCGCCGAGCTCGTGCTCTTCACGCAGGACGTCGCCCGCGCCGCGCGCGCGATCAAGACCGCGGTGAATGCGAAGAAGATCAACTACGGCGCCTACTCGGACAAGCTGCCGCATCTCCACATGCACCTCGTCCCGAAGTTCGAGGGCGGGGTCGCCTGGGGCGCGCCGTTCGAGATGATGCCGGCGAACAAGCAGTTCTTGTCCGACGCCGACTACGCCGCGCTGATCGC
>JAPLTR010000983.1 GCA_026398065.1 Verrucomicrobiota bacterium
CCGGTGACGATGCCGAGGCGGTTGTTCAGGAGGCGGGTCTCAAACTGCGTGTAGGCGGCGGTGACCTTCTCGGAGAACTGGAGGGAGCCGTTGATGCGGTTGGTCTCGTTGGTCACGGCCTGGGCAGGCGTGGTGCTGAAGTAGGACGGGTTGGCCTTCGTCTCGTCCCAGAGTTTGTAGGCGTCGCCGAAGGGGAGGCGGGTGAAGCCATAGCCGTTGTCCTGTCCGAGGTATTTGGTGTCGACGTAGGGCAGCAGGCTGTCGTCCACGGTGTTCGCGATGCCGTCCTTGCCGACGAAGGTGGTGCTGTCGTTCCGGCTGGTGATGTCGCGCTTCTGTTTTTGCACGAGGCCGCCGACCTTCATCGTCGCGGTGAAGGGGAGGAACGGGAGGATGCGCTTCACATTGAGGCGGCCGGCGCGGAATTCGTCGCGGGCGTCAACCGGGGTGTTGCCCAGCGTCGTGAGGCGGTAGTTGGCGGGGTTGTTGTAGTCGATCTGGTTGCCGGCGGAATCGAGGGCGGTGAACTTCGCCGGGGCGGGGTAGGTGATGCCGTCGTAGAGGACGCGCGAGACGCCGACGAGGCTGGTGTTTACGCCGGCGAAGTGGCCGCGTTCGCTGGTGCGGTACCACGTCTTGGAGATGGAGGCGTTGAGGCCGGAGTCGATCTCCCAGTCGCGACCTTTGTAGGTGTGGTTGAGATTGGCGGCACGGGTGGCGCCGTACTTGTCGCGGAAGGAGGCGCCCTGAGAGACCGAGCCGAGGCCGGTGGCACCGTAGGTGAAGTTCTCGCCGAAGGTGAGCGGAGTGCCGGTGGCAGGGGTGGGCACATTGCTGGAGCCGACGTCAAAGTTGGTGTTCCGGTTGGCGAAGAAGGAGTGGTAGTAGTTGACTTGGGCGCCGGCGGAGAGGACGTGGTATTGGGCGGGTTTCCAATCGGCCTTGACGCTGAAGGAGTCGCGGAAGGTGTTTTTCGGACCGTCCTGCACCTGATACTGGCGCAGGTAGGGATTGGTCACGGTGGCGCCGCCACCGACGAAGCGCCAGGTGGGCTGCGAGCGGTGCTGTTCGTTGAATTGGTTCGAACTGAGGCCGTTGACGACGAGGCCGAAGGTCTTCGAGAGCGGGGCGATGTAGTTGAAGTCGAAACCGGGGAGCACCTTATAGGTGTCCTTGTTGCCGGGGCCCGCGGTCTTCTTGAAGACCTGGTAGTCCTCGCTGTTGAAGCTGGTGTAGAGCTTGTATTTGAACTGGATGCTGGAGGACTCGAAGGCGCTGCGGCTGACCATGTTCACGGAACCGCCGAGGCTGTCGGCGGCCTGGTCGGGCGTCGGGACCTTGGTGACCTCGACGCGGGAGATGTTGTTGATGGAAACCTGTTCGAGTTCGAACGTGCGGATGGTGCTGCCCGAGGCGGAACTGGCCATGCGGGCGCCGTCGGAGGTGACGTTGGTGAAATTGTCGGCGAAGCCGCGGACGGAAATCGTGCGGACGTCGGCGGCGACGTAGTCCACGGTGACGCCGGGAAGATACTTCACGAACTCGCCGACGTTGCCCTCGGTGACGTCGCCGAATGCGTCGGAGGAGACGACGTTCTTGATGTTGGGCGCGAAACGCTGCTCGTTGGTGGCGATGTTGGTGGCGTTGGTCTCGCGGGTGGTGGAGACGTTGAAGACGTCGAGTTTCACGACATCGCCCATGTCTTTGGCGGCCTGGCTGGCGGACGTCGCGGTGGGCGTGAGATAGAAGTCCTGCAGCATGGTCTGGCCGGCGTTCACCGTGACCGTCTCCGTCTGGGGAGGCAGGCCGGAGAAGAGCACCTGGAGTTTGCCGGCGCCCGGCGGAACGTTGATCAGCCGGTATTCGCCGGATTGATTGGTGAACGTTTCCAACGTCGTGCCCTCGAGGGTGACGCGGGCGTTATTGACGTACTGGCTGTTGGTCACGTTGAGCACGCGGCCTTCGATCGTGCCGGTGGTGGCGGATTGGGCGTGCCCGAGTGAGGCCAGGAAAAGGCCGGCGAGTGCGACGCACGCGCGCCCGAGGTAGTGTAGCTTGCTAGGTTTCATTTTGGGTTTTGTGAGGTTAGGCCGGAAAGTCAGGGGGAGAGGGCGGCGCGGGGTTTGCGCAGCCATGGGGGAAAAACGGCCAGCGGGCCGCGCTGAGGGGTACGAAGGGGCGGGGGCTGAGGGTCAGCTATAAGAGGACACCTGTCCGTGTCGAGGCAACCCAGCCCGGAGACTGACCGTCCGGCGGTGGGATGGTGCCAAAATTCTGCGGGCGGCTTACTTCCGGCTCACGGCCTGGGCGGGCGCGTCGGGGGCGAGCTCCACGTCGGTCTTGGCGCGGGAGAGGTCGCTGGCGCTGACGACGATGCCCGCGGTCTTGGGGCCGGCGACGCGGAGGAAGGTGCCGGTGTCGGCGCTCGCGCGGCTGTTGCGCAGGACGACGTCGGAGCTGTCGGTCGCGGCGATCGCGGGGAGGGTGGGCTTCGCCGGACGGGAGGAGACATCGTCGAGTACGACGTTGCTCGCCTGGGTGAGGACGAGGGGGCTGCCGCTGGTCGCGGCGAGGCGGACGTGGTGAAGCTCGAGATCGTCGGCGAGCTCGACGAGGAAACCGACCTTGCCGGTGGCGTTGATGTCGCTGAAGCGCAGCTCGCCGATGGCCTTCTCAGGGAGGCCGACGATCTTGGCGATCTGGGCGGCGTTGATGATGCTGATGTTGCTGTAGGAGAAATTGCGGAAGACCGGGGTCTTCTCGTTGAGCGGGGCGTCGGGGGTGGTGCTATAGCGGGTGTTGATCTCGAAGGCGAACTTGGTCGCGCCCTCGATGACCCAGTTGTCGAAGCGGAAGTTCTGCAGCACGCCGCCGCGGCCGCGCTGGC
>JAPLTR010000549.1 GCA_026398065.1 Verrucomicrobiota bacterium
GCCCAGGGCGCCGCGGAGGCGTTGGGCATCTCGGCGGCCGAGCTCGAGACCTATCAGACGGGCGGGGCGACGGAGCCCCTGTTCGTCCTGAAGCGTCAGCTGGCCGCGCCCCCCCCGCCACCGGTCGCCGAGAGCGTCCTGCTCGTGGCGGGCGACGAAGTGGTGCGCCATGCGGCGGTGGCCGCGCTCATGACGGGCGGAGTCGAAGTCATTGGGGTGGGGGACGGGCTGGCGGCGGTCTCCGCGCTGATCCTTTCTCCGCGCGCCATCGCCGTGGTGATCGTCATCCCGCCCATGCCGCTGTTTGCCGCCGATGAGCTGGGCGCGCAGCTCGCGCGGCTGAGGCCCGGGGTGCGCCTGTGGCTCCTCGGTGATCGGGAACCTTCCTCCACGCCCACGCCATTCCACAAGGTGGGCCCGCCGTTCCGCAGCGCCGCCGACTTCGAGGAACTCGTCAACCCGGCGGTGCCGTCCCACGCCACGCGGCCCGCCGCCTGAACTCTCCGCGGCCGTCCCGTGGAGGGCCACTGCCTTGCCCAAATTTCAGCCAACCAACGCAAATCATGAAGAAAACCATTCCATTCCTCAGCGCGACGATGCTCTTCGCCGCCTCTGTTGCCAGCCCCCTCGGGGCGGCTCCGACCGACGAGAAGGATCTCCAGGCCCTGCGCGACCGCGTCATGGGCCTCGAGCAGCAGCTCTCGGCAATTTCCCGCCAGCTCGAGCGCAAGGCCGAGCCGGCGACCGCGGACGCCGATGCCGCGAAGGTCACCGTCAGCGAGAAGGGCATCACGCTGGCCTCGGCCGACGGCGCCACGGCGATCAGGCTTCGCGGCGTCGCGCAGTTCGACGCCCGCGTCTTCACCGGCGACGGCGGCGGGGTGCTCAACAACGCCTTTCTGCTTCGCCGGGCGCGCGTCATCACCGAGGCGGTGCTGGCGAAGAACTTCTCCTTCCAGTTCGTGCCGGAGTTCGGCGGCAGCAGCGTGAGCATCGTCGATGCGGCGATCGGTGTCACCTTCGACAAATCGCTCCAGCTGAAATTCGGACGGTTCACCCCGCCGCTTGGCCTCGAGCGCCTGCAGGGCATCAGCTGGACCTACTTCAACGAGGCCTCGCTGGTGTCCAATCTGGTGCCCAACCGGGATGTGGGCGCGCAGGCTTCCGGCGTGCTCGCGAACGGCACCTTCAACTATGCCGTCGGCGTCTTCGGCGGCGCGCCGGACAACGCCTCCAGCACCAACACGGATTTTGACAACGACAAGGAACTGATCGTGCGCCTCATGGCGACCCCGTTCAAGAACCGCGCCGAGTCGTCGTTGAAGGGCCTCACGCTGGGCGTCGCCGCGAGCCAGGGGCGCGCCAAGACCACGAGCGGTCGCACCGCCGGCTACAAGACCGACGGCCAGCAGACCTTCTTCGCCTATACCGCAACCACGACGGCGGACGGCCAAAACTGGCGCGTCGCCCCCCAGGTTGATTTCCGTGCCGGTCCGTTGGGCGTCATGGGTGAATATGTGGTCTCGGCGGTCAATGTCCGCAGCGCCCGTGGCGATCAGGCGGAGATCCGGAACCGCGCCTGGCAGGGCACTGTCGGGTATGTCCTCACCGGGGAGCAGTCGTCCTTCACGGGCGTGGTCCCGCGCACCCGGCTCGATCCGGCGGCCGGGACCTGGGGCGCCTTCGAGGTCGTCGCGCGCTACGCCACCCTGAAGGTGGACGACAAGGCGTTCCCGCTGTTCGCCTCCGCCGCCACCAACGCGCAGGAAGCGTCCAGCGTCGGTCTGGGTCTGAACTGGTATCTCAGCAAGACGGTGCTGTTTGACACCGACTGGTATCACACACGTTTCGGCTTCAACCGGTCCGCCCCCGCGGTGTCCGACACCCAGATCCTGCGGCATGATGAAAATGCGGTGATTGCTCGGGTACAAATCGCATTCTAAGCCCTCGCACCGCAATTATATAAGTACATATACTCACCGTCGCCGGACTGCCATGGCGACGGTGAATTTTTTTAACCGGTCGTGGTGCTTTCGCCCTACAGCGCGCGTCTGGTGGGTCCGATACGACATTCGCATATCACTTACCAACCCACCGGGGTAATCACCCGCGATCCGCCGCGGATCCCGGATCCGCCCGATGAAGATTCCTCCTGAAACCTTTCCCACCGGACCCACCGGCCGTGTCTCGGTCGCGTGCGCTGCGCGGGCCGAAGTTCGATGATCGACGAGCAGATCGTAACCTACCGGATCGACTGGCTGATTTATGCCGGAGTGACCTTCGCGAGCGCGATGGGGCTGCAGCGGCTCGCCGTGCGCCACGGTCTCGCCGGCCGGCGACCGCTTCGCTACCTCGCCTGGGTCGCGGCGCTCGTGGCGGTGTCCGGTGTCATGGCCGAGGTGTTCGGATCCCAGGCGCGCCAGCGGATCGAGGAGACCACGATGGTGTTTGCCTCGACCTACGCCTACGAGTTGGCGCGGTTGGGGCACGCGCAGATCGGACCCGACACCGCGCCGGACGACCCGCGTTACCGGGCGATCCACACGGCGGCGCAAGCCTGGCTCCAGCGAAACCCGACGATTGTCGGGATTTATACCGGACGTCCTCTCCCCGACGGCCGTCTGGCCTATCTGATCCACGCTGACCGCGAAGGTTCGGCCGCCGCGCCGTCACCGAAGTCCCCCCCGCCGGCCGGCCACGCCCAGCCCGCGATCGACGACCCCGAACTCCGGGCCGCGCGGGCCGAGGCCGTCTTCGCCTCCACGACCGTGGCCGACCAGTGGGGCACCAGAGTGGTGCGCGCGCTCCACCCGATCCAGAACGAGCGCGGCGAGCCCGAGGCGGTGGTGGCCGGGGAGGTGGCGGCGGACCATAGGCTCGGCGCGATTCTCGCCGTCCGGCTGCGTTCGCTTCCGTTCGCTGTGCGAAAACATCCCCAACATCGCGGTCTACGGCTACGACGCCGACCGGCGGGTGATCTTCTGGAACCGGGCCTGTGTCGTGTTGTACGGCTATGAAGCCGAGGAGGCGCTGGGCCGGCGGCTGGAGGACCTCATCATCCCGCCCGCCATGCGCGATGGCGTGGTGGCCGCCGTCCGGGCCTGGGTGGACGCCGGGACCGCGATTCCCGCCGACGAACTCGTCCTGCAGCGGAAAAACGGCGAGCCTGTGAGCGTCTTTTCGAGCCATGTGATGCAGCGGGGCATCCGCGGCGAACAGGAAATGTACAGTGTGAACATCGAACTCACCGAACTGAACCGCGCCCTGGCGGCGCTGGCGCAGAGCGAGGCGAACTACCACACCCTCTTCGAGGCCATTCCGCACCCGCTCTTCGTCTATGACCGGGAGACCTACCGGTACCTCGCGGTCAACCGCGCGGGGGTCGAGCGCTTTGGCCGCCCGCGCGATGTCCTGTTGCAGATGACCACCCAGCCGCCGACCGGAACGTACGGGCCGGTCGAGCAGGTCCATCGCAATCGGAGCGGCGTCCCCACCCTGATGGAGGTCAGCTCCCATCCGGTGGTCTGGGCGGAGCGGTCGGCCCGCCTGGTCATGGCCCAGGACATCACCGCCCGGCGGACCGCCGAGCGCCGGCTCATCGAGCAGGCCAGGCTGCTGGATCAGACCACCGAGGCGATCGTGGCGGTCGACGTCCAGGGCCGGATCACGTTCTGGAACCGGGGCGCCGAACGGCTGTTCGGCTATCCCGCCGGCGAGATGACCGGCCGCCAGCGGGATGACCTGCTCCCGGCCGGCCAGATGGAGGGCGCGGTCCTGCTCGCCCAGGTGCTCGGCCCGGGGGACGACGACTGGCGCGGCGAGATCCGCGGGGTCGACCGGGGCGGTCGGTCCATCTGTATCGAGACCAGCATCACGATCATGCGGGACGACGCGGGCCGGCCCGCCGGCCGCATCAGCGTCAGCGCCGACATCTCCCGGCGCAAGGCCCTCGAGGCCCAGATCGTCCAGGCGCAGAAGATGGAGGTGATCGGGCAGCTCGCGGGCGGCGTGGCCCACGATTTCAACAGCATCCTGATGGCGATGAACCTGAACCTGGAGATGCTCGCCATGGACCTGCGCGCCAACGCCGGCGCCACGGGGATGGTGTGCGACCTGAAGACCATGATCCAGCGGGCCGCCAAGCTGATCGAGCAGCTGCTGCTCTTCGCCCGCAAGCGCGCGATGAAGATGCAGATTGTCGACCTGCAGGTGGCGCTGCCGGGCGTGACGAAGATGCTCCACCGGCTGATCGGCGCGGACATCACCCTCGTCGTGACGGGCCCGGAGGGCAGCCTCTGGGTCGAGGCCGATGCGATCATGCTCGACCAGCTGGTGCTGAACCTCGCCATGAACGCCCGGGACGCCATGCAGCCCGGCGGGACGCTGACGATCGAGACCGCGCTGCGCGAACTCGGCGCCGCGGACGTGCGGGCCGGCGCCGCGCCCGGCGACTACGCCTGTATCAGTGTGAGCGATACCGGATGCGGGATGGCGCCGGAGGTGCTGGCCCGCGCCTTCGAGCCGTTCTTCACCACCAAGGAGGTCGGGAAGGGCACGGGGCTCGGGCTGTCGACGGTCCACGGCATCGTCCACCAGCACCACGGCTGGGTGACGGTGGAGAGCACCGTGGGTGCCGGGACGACCTTCCGGGTGTTCCTGCCCCTCAGCCCTCCCCCCGAATCCCATGTCGACGAACCGGCCGCGCTCACGGTCAGGGGCGGCCGGGAGACCATCCTGCTGGTGGAGGACGACGACGTGGTCCGCCGGCTCTGTTCGGCGATGCTCCTGCGCCTCGGCTACCGGGTCCTGGCCTGTTCCGACGGACCCAAGGCCATGCTGACGTGGGAGCAGAACCGGGGTTCGATCGACCTGCTGCTGGCCGACATCGTGATGCCCAACGGGATGTCGGGACTCCAGCTGACGGAGCGCCTCCGGGTCCTGCAGCCGTCGCTCTCCGTGGTGCTCATGAGCGGCTATCACAACGAAATCATCAAGGCCGAGGAGATCAGCGTGAAAGGCATCCGCTTCGTTTCCAAGCCGGTGGATTTTGCGACGCTGGCCGCGGTCATCCGCGACTGCCTCGATCTCACGGGGATGGTGGACACCGCCGCGATCCCGGTCCCGGCCGACCTGGACGCCGCACGCCCGGAGGCGGAGGCCGTGCGGTGAAGCCGTCGTGCCGCCACGGCTTCCGGCGACCGGCCTCCGGCCCGGCGAGCTTCCCGCTCACGGTCTGCGAGCGAGGCCCCCCGGCACTCGTCGGCCGTCGGTCGCCGGTTCAATCCCGGCCTCCGGCGCCGCTCTCCGCGGGGCACCTGCGCCAGTAAGCACCTTTTTGTGGCCGCGGACCGGCGTGGGCCGCGCCTTTCGCCCCGGGATGCCGCATTCTTTGCCCGGCAGGACAAAACATGCGTAGGGTTTCCCCTACAGCTATCGTTTATCTGGGACGAACATTCTTCAGAACCATGAAGACCCCCGCTGTGGAGCCGCGCGATCAACCTCGTGATTTTCGCACCGACGAAATGTTTTTCTCCACCACGGACTCCCGCGGCATCATCACCGCCGGGAACGGCGTGTTTTGCCGGATCAGCGGCTACCCGGTCGACGAGCTGATCGGTCGCGCGCACAACATCATCCGGCATCCCGACATGCCCCGCTGCGCGTTCCGGCTTGTCTGGGACACCCTCAAGCAGTCCCGGCGGACCGCCGCCCTGGTCAAGAATCTCGCCAAGGACGGCCGATACTACTGGGTCGTCGCCCTGTTCGCGCCGGCCCGCGACGGCTACCTCTCGATCCGTTTCAAGCCCACGGGCCCCCTGGTTGACGTCGTCGCCGAGGTGTATGCGCTGATGCTCGCCGAGGAGGAGCGGCAACTGGCCGCCGGCGCGGACGAGACCGCCGCCATGGCCGCCTCCGAACAGGTGCTCGTGGCCGCGCTCCGGCAGCGGGGCTTCGCCGACTACGACACGTTCATGCGCGCCCTGCTCTGTGAAGAGCTGAAGAGCCGGGATGCCACGCTCGCGCGGGAGGGTCTCGTGGTGATCCGTCCGCTGCCCGAGTCGTCGGCCGACGCCAGCGCCCCGTCCTCTTCCGGCGACCAGCTCCGCTCCCTCTATCGCCGGGGGGCCGCGGCCTACCTCCAGCTCAGCCGGCTCTTTGTGCGCCTCGACGAGTTTGGCGCCCTGCAGCAGTCGCTCAACGCCAACGGTTCCTTTGTCTCGAACCTCACCTCCGAACTCCGCCTCGCGGCCACCAACGCTTCGCTGGCCTCCACCCGGGTCGGGGGCGAGGGCCTGAGCCTCGCGGTCGTCTCCGACTACATGGGCAAGGCGTCGGCGGACGTCGCCGGCTGCGTCGATGCGCTGACGGACGGCATCCGGACGGTTTCGCGGCGGCTGCGTTCGGTGATCTTCAATCTCGCCGCCGGCCGGCTGCAGATCGAGATGACCATGACCTTCCTGCATGAACTGATCTCGGCCTCGGATGCCTCCTCGGCCCGGCAGTCTTCGCCCCGGTCGATCCGCGCCCTGCAGCAGGCATTTGGTCATTCGCTGAAACGCGCCGTGCAGTCCCTCGACGAGCTCGCCAGCGGCACCAAGCAGCTGGACCCCACCTCCAACAGCCTCGGCCGGCACATGCTGGAGCTGCAGGTGGCCCAGCTCTCCGGCCAAGTCGAGACGACGCGGCTGCGCGAGGTGGGCGACTTTACCGCGGTCTTTGCCCAGATCCGTGAACTGATCGAAAACACCCGCGAGCAGCTCACGGGCCTGAGCGAGGCCATCGCGCACCTGGACGAGATCGCCAGCGAGGCGCCCATCGCCATGCGCGAGATTGCGGCGCTGGCGGCGGACATGGAAGCCGAGGCGGCTGTGCTGCAGGAGCACGCGCTGCCGGCCGCCGCGGTGCACCCGAAGCCCGCGCCAGGATTGCCGGCGACCGGACCTTCTGCAGAGGCCGTGCTGGAGGGCGCGGTGGCGATGTCGGCGTAGCGCAGATTTTGTCAGGCTCATAAGCACGGCGCGCCCCGCCGCCCGGATGCGTCGGGCCTACTAGATGCCCGGATCCCCGCAAACGGGTTTCCTCTGGCGCGGACGACGGGGCAGGGTGGGGGCGAGTCATCGGCCGTGACCGGTCTCGTCCCGTCCGCGGTATTCTCTCCGCCGTGGTGGGGAAGGGGCCCCCGCACGGCCGGGGCCAGGTCTCCGCCTCCGGCGGACCGCGCGAGCATTTCTCTTATGCAATTTCCGATCATCATTCAGGGCGGCATGGGTGTCGCCGTCTCCAACTGGCGCCTCGCGCGCACGGTGTCGCAGCTCGGCGAGCTCGGCGTCGTCTCCGGCACGCTGCTCGCGGTCATCCTCGCCCGCCGCCTGCAGGAGGGCGACCTGACCGGCGACATGCGCCGCGCACTCGAGCATTTTCCCGTCGCCCGGGTCGCCGAGCGGGTCGTGACGGACCACTATGTGCCCGGCGGAAAGCCGCCCGGCGCGCCGTTTGCCCTGACGCCGCTGCCCACGCTCCAGCTGGGCGCGGCCCTGACGGAGCTCACCGTCGCGGCGAATTTCGTCGAGGTGTTTCTCGCCAAGGAGGGTCACGCCGGCGTCGTGGGCCTCAACCTCCTCGAAAAGAACCAGCTCGCCACGCTGCCCTCGCTCTACGGCGCGATGCTGGCGGGCGTGGACTACGTGCTGATGGGCGCGGGCATCCCGCGTGCCATCCCCGGCGCGCTCGACCAGTTGGCGGCCGGCGCGGCCGCCAGCCTGAAGGTCGATGTCATCGACGGGGTCGCGGCCGACGAGTTTGTCACCCGCTTCGATCCGGCGGCGTTCTGCGGCGGCCCGCCCCCGCCGCTGCGACGACCGCGCTTCCTCGCCATCGTCTCCTCCTCCACGCTCGCCCTCACGCTCGCGAAAAAATCCAACGGCCGGGTCGACGGCTTTGTGATCGAGGGCGACGTCGCGGGCGGCCACAACGCCCCGCCGCGCGGCCCCCTGCAACTGAGCGGGTCCGGCGAGCCCGTGTACGGGCCGCGCGATGTCCCGGACCTCGC
>JAPLTR010000893.1 GCA_026398065.1 Verrucomicrobiota bacterium
GGTCACCGCGCGGTGGCGCTCCGTGAGATCGAAAAAATCGCCGCCCACCATGGATGGGTACCCGCCTACGCCGAGGCGCGCCTCCGCGCGGCCGTCGAGTCCCGTCCCGATTGGTGCATCAGCCGCCAGCGCGCCTGGGGCGTGCCGATTCCCGCGTTCTACGACGAGAAAAAGACCGCCTACCTCGATGCCGGCGTCGCCTGCGCCGTGGCGGAGAAGTTTGCCCAACAGGGCACGAACCTCTGGTATAGCGCCACCCCCGCCGAGATCCTCTCCGGCATCGCCCTCCCCGCCGGCTGGCCCGCCGCTTCCTCGCTCACCTGCGGCCGCGACACGCTCGACGTTTGGATCGACTCCGGCTCCTCCCACGCCGCCGTGCTCAAACGCGGCCAGGGCGGCACGCAGTGGCCCGCCGATCTCTACCTCGAGGGCAGCGACCAGCACCGCGGCTGGTTCCAGTCGTCCCTCTGGACGAGCGTCATCGCCTTCGACGCCGCCCCCTACAAGGCCGTCCTCACCCACGGCTTCATCGTCGACAAGGCCCGCCAGAAGATTTCCAAGAGCAGCACCTACCAGAAGCCGCAGACGAGCGACGCCTACGTCGCCCAGCACGGCGCCGATGTCATCCGCCTCTGGATCGCCTCGCAGGACTTCCGCGACGACATCCCGGTGGACGACGAAATCCTCAAGCACGTCGGCGACGCGTACCGTCTTTTCCGGAACTCGTTCCGCTACCAGCTTTCCAACCTCTTCGACTTCGATCCGGCCAAGGACGCTGTCCCCGTGGAGAAGATGGATACGCTCGACCGCTGGGCCCTGCATCAGACCGCCGTGCTCGTCAACGAATGCACGAAGGCCTACGACGCGTACGAATTCCACCGCGTTTACCAGCTCTGCAACCAGTTCTGCGCGGTCACCCTTTCGGCCGTCTATCACGACATCCTGAAGGACCGCCTCTACACGCTCGGCACCAACGCGCCGCTGCGCCGCTCCTCGCAGACCGCGATCCACCAGATCTTCAACGCCCTCGTCCGCCTCCTCGCCCCCGTCCTCACCTTCACGTGCGACGAAGCCTGGGCCTACGCCACCGCGAAGGTGGAGTACACCGCCGACTCGATCCACCTCCAGGACTGGCCCGTCGCCCCGGCGTCGTGGACCAATCCCGAGCTCGAGGCCGATGTCGCCGCGCTCCTCAAGGTCCGCGCCCTCGTCAACGAGGCGATCGAGCCTCACCGCGCCGCCGGCAAGCTCGGCAAGTCGCTCGATGCGTCCATCGCGCTCACCGCGGCGGCCGACTCGCCCGAGTTCCGCGCGCTCGAGCGGCACCGCGATTTTCTGCCCGAACTTTTCATTGTGTCGCATGTCACCCTGACGCCCGCCGCGGGTGCCATGACCGTCGGCGTGCGCCCGTGCAGCGAACTCGGCTTCGTTCGCTGCCCGCGCTGCTGGCGCTGGGTGCCTGCCTTGGAAGCCACCGCACACGGCGAAGTCTGCCCGCGTTGCGTCGAAGCCCTGAAACCCTAGTTGTCCCCCAACGCTACTCACCCCATGGCCACGAAATCGAAACCCGCAGCCAAGAAACCATCCGCCAAACCCGTCAAACCCGCGCCCAAAGCTGCGCCGGCGAAAAAGCCCCTGGCTGAAAAGCCCGTCGCTCCCGCCAAGGTCGCGGCGCCCGCGGCCAAGCCCGACAAGGAATCTCCCACCATGGAAAAGCCCTCTAAGAAAAACGCCCTGCGCGACAGCATCCTGAAGCGCAAGGCCGCCCTCAAGCCCATCGCCTTCAGCCTCGATGAGGTCCGCGCCATCGCGCAGACCGTCACCAGCAAGGCCAGCGCCCCCGCCGAAAAAGGCACCGCCACCAAGGCTGCGCCCACCAAGGCCGCCGCCCTCGAGGCCGCCGAGAAGTCCATCAAGCCGAGCCACGTCAAGGCCGCCTCCCTCGCCGACATCCTGGGCTTCAATCCCAAGAAGGCCCGCTCCGCCGAGGCCATCGCCGAGCAGGACGTGCCCGAGAAGTTCAAGCGCTACTACAAGCTCCTGATCGACCTCCGCACCCACCTCACCGCGGGCATTGAGCTCCATTCCGAGGAGACCCTCAAGCGCTCCTCCAAGGACGACGCCGGCGACCTCTCCGCCTACGGCCAGCACATGGCCGATGCAGGCACCGACACCTTTGACCGCGACTTCGCGCTCAGCCTCGTTTCCTCCGAGCAGGAGGCGCTCACCGAGATCGATGCCGCCATCAAGCGCATCCACGACGGCAGCTACGGCGTGTGCGAGATCACCCAGAAGCCCATCGCCAAGGAGCGCCTGCTCGCGGTGCCCTTCACCCGCTACTCCGCCGAGGCCCAGAAGGACCTTGAGCGCAACCGCCACCGCTCCCGCACCCAGGCCGGTCTCTTCGGCGAACTCGGCGAAGAGGGCGGCGGCAGCGTTGCGGCCGACGACGGCGGCGGCGACGAGTGAGCGGCGTTTAGCTTTCCGACTCTTCGCTTTTCGACCGCCCGCCCATGCCGACCGAACCGGCCGTCCCCCGCCCTCCGGCCGTGCCGTCAGGGGAGACGTCGAAGACCGAGCCGCCCAAATCGCGGGTGGAACGCGTCCTCGCGTACCGCCTGCTGCTGGGCCTCGCCCTTGCGGTCTTCATCGCCGACCAGTTGTCGAAACTCTGGATTGTGGCACACGTGCCGTTCGACCCGATGCACTCCCATCGCGCCGGCACGGATATCGAAATGGTCCGCGGTTTCTTCCACATCATTCACGTCGGCAACACCGGCGCGGCGTGGAGCATGTTCTCCGGCCAGAGCGTGTTGCTCGCGGCGCTCGCGGGGGGCACCCTGGTCGCCATCTACGTCTGGCGCAATGCCCTCGGCCTGCGCGTCCCCCTGACCCAGGTCTGCTTCGGCCTCCTCTGCGGCGGCATCGTCGGAAATCTCGTCGACCGCGTGCGCTACGGCCATGTCGTCGATTTCATCGACCTGCACTTCGGCGGCTACATCTACCCGACCTTCAACGTCGCGGACTCCGCCATCTGTGTCGGAGTGATCCTTTACCTCTGGCAGAGCCTGCGGGCGCCGAAGTAGCCTCTCCGGACGCCCGACACCCAATCACTCCACCTCGACCGCGAGCGTCTCTCCGGCGTAAGTGACCTTGTCGCCCGCGACGAGCTTCTTGCCCTTGCGTGTCTCGACGGCGCCGTTGAGTGACACCTCGCCGTCGGCGATCGCCTGCTTCGCCTGGCCGCCGCTCTCGAAGAGCCCGGCAAATTTCAGGAACTGGGCCAGCTCGATCGGCTCCTCGCGGATCTGGACGACACGGCTTTCGGGGCCTTTGGCCTTGGCTTTTTTCATGGCGGGCACGGTGGGCGGTCCGAGGCTACTCGGCGACCGTTTTCCGAAAAATCAGGATGTGCTGCTGCGGGAGCGGATCGAGCAGCCGGTCGAACTTGAGCTGCGGCTGCACCGCCATCTCCTTCTTCACCTGCGCGACGGTCGTCTTGTGCAGCTTCTTGATCGAGACCGCCGGGTCCTCGCCCCGGTACTCGACGAGCACGAGCTGGCCGCCGGGTTTCAGCGCCCTGACCA
>JAPLTR010000763.1 GCA_026398065.1 Verrucomicrobiota bacterium
ACCAGCCGCGACACCACGCGCACTGAGCTCGCCGCGACGACCGAAAAACTGTCCGCCGCCGAACTCCGCTCGCTCCTCCTCGACCACGACCTCGCCGCCGCCCAGAAGCTCGTCACCCTCCACGAGCAGAACGCCCGGGCCCTGGCCGCCGAGGTCGCCGCCCTCCGCGCCGACCTCGACGACTCCCGCAATTCCAACGCCTCCCCCGAGGCCGTCGCCGCCTACAAGAGCACCATCGCCGAGCTCGAAAAACAGCTCGCCACCGCCCGGTCCGGGGCCACCGCGGGCGTCGGCGCGTCCACCGCCGTGTTCACCAACCGCTCGGGCCGGGCCACCGTCCTCAACGTCGCCCCGGGCAACGCCTTCGTGGTGCTCAACTATGGCTCAAATCGCGGAGCCCAACTGGGTCAACGGCTTACGGTGACCCAGGGAACCGAAACCGTCGCCACGGTTCTCATCAGCGACGTCCGCGCCAACTTCTCCATCGCCCAGGTGCAGCCCGACTCCCTCCGTGGAGTCTTGCAGAAAGGCGATTCAGCCGTATTACTCCGTACACCATGACCTCGCTTACGAAACCCATCCTCGCGCTTCTCCTGCTCGCGTTCGCCGCCATCTTCACCGGTTGCTCGACCCGCACGCAGAAGGAAACGTCCATTCCGTGGAGCCGTCCCGCCGGCTGGGAAGGTCAGATCCCCGGCATGGGCCAGCCCTCCGGACGCTAAACCGCCCGTCCAGTTCGCTCTCGCAAAATCCGGCCTCGCGCCGGATTTTTTTGTGCCCGCTGCATGACCGAACCCGCCGCCAACACCTCGCTCACCCCGCAACCCGGCACGCTCTACGTCGTCGCCACCCCCATCGGCAACCTCGCCGATCTCACCGACCGCGCCCGCGCCATCCTCGGCGCCGTCGACGTCGTGGCCTGCGAGGACACCCGCACCACCGGCGGCCTCCTCACCCGGATGGGCCTGCGCCGCGACCTGGTCTCCTACCACGATCACAACGAGGCCGAGGCCGCCGAGCACATCGCCGCCCAGATCGCCGCCGGCAAATCCGTCGCCATCGTCAGCGATGCCGGCACGCCCGCCATCAGCGACCCCGGTTTCCGCCTCGTGCGCGCCTGCCGCCGCCGCGGCCTCCCCGTTATCCCCGTGCCCGGCGCCTGCGCCCTCGCCGCCGTCCTCAGCGCGAGCGGTCTGCCGACCAACGGCTTTCTCTTCGCCGGCTTCCTCGTCGCCAAGACTTCCGCGCGCACCGCCTTCCTCGAAAAATACCGCGACTTCGAGTTCACCCTCGTCCTCTACGAGAGCTGCCACCGCATCGACAAGTTCGCCGACGAGATCGTGGAAAAGCTCGGTCCCGACCGGACGATCTGCATCGCCCGCGAGGTCACCAAGCTCCACGAGACCTGGCTCGTCGGCCGCGCGGCCGAGGTCCGTGACCGCCTGCTCAAGGGCAGTCTCAAGGGCGAGTTCGTGGTCGTGATCGCCCCCGCCGACTTCGTGCTATGACCCGGGCAGTCGCGACGCCTGCGCCCGGTCGCATCGCCGCCCTCGACGGTCTGCGCGGCGTCGCCGTGCTGATGGTGGTCGCGATGCACTTCTACGCCCGCGTCCCCACCCCCGACGGCTCGCTCGCGCACCTCGTGCTCCGCAGCGCGTGCAACCTCGGCTTCGCCGGCGTCGATCTCTTCTTCGTCCTCTCCGGCTACTTCATCGGCGGCATCCTCCTCGACCACCGCACCTCGCCCTCGCTGCTCCCCGCCTTTTACCTGCGTCGCGGCCTCCGCATTCTGCCCCTCTACGCCCTGCTGCTCGCGAGCTTCTTTGTCTGCCGCGAAATCCGCGGGCTCACCTCGCTCGAGGGCGGCGCGTATTTCTGGAGCCCCATCGCCGACTGGAACTACTTCACCTTCACCCAAAACATCGCCGCCGCCGCCCAGCGCACCATCGGCAACTACTGGCTCGGCCCCACCTGGTCCCTCGCCGTCGAGGAACAGTTTTACCTCCTGATGCCGTTCTTCGTCCGCGGCCTCGACCGCCGCCAGCTCGTGCGGCTCTGCCTCTGCGGCCTCGTCCTCAGTCCCGCCCTGCGGATCGCCGCCCTCGCCTTCGCCCAGAACGGCCTCGCCGCCGTCTTCCTCCTCCCCATGCGCGCCGACGGCCTGCTCTGCGGCGTCCTCTGCGCCCTGGTCGTCCGCGATCCCGCCGCGCTCGACACCGTCCGCCGCCTCCGCCGCCCGCTCGTCGGCTTTCTCGCCGGCGGCCTCGTCATTTTCGCCGCCCTCTCCGTCGGCGGCTTCGAAACCTACTCGTGGCAGATCGCCCCCTTGGGCTACAGCCTCTTCGCTGTCTTCTTCTCCGGCGTCCTGCTCCACCTGGTGGCTTTCCCCTCGTCCCGTCTCGCGGGCATTTTCCGCTTCGGCCCGCTCGCCGCTGTCGGTCTCATCTCCTATTTCGTCTATCTGTTTCACGCCCCGGTCTGGTATTTCCTCCACTGGTATTGCTTCAACGCCGCCCCGGTCCACTTCACCTGGGCCGCCGGCGGGGTCACCGCCCTCGCCCTCGCCCTGACCCTGCTCCTCGGCGCCGCGTCATGGCGCTATCTCGAATCGCCCTTGCTCCGTCTCGCCCGCAAGTTCTCCTACGGATGATGCCTCCGCCCGCCTCGCCCTCCGTCGCCGTGATCGATATCGGCAGCAACTCGATCAAGATCCTTGTCGCCACGCGCTCCGCCGACGGCCACGTGACCGCGCAAAAATTCCGCACCATCGACGCCCGTATCAGCGCCGGGATTTCCGCCTCCGCCCCGCGCCTCGGCGAAGACGCGATGGCCCGCGGGCTCGACGCCGTGCAGTCGCTCCTCTCCGACGCCGCGCCCTTCGCCCCCGTGCGCACCGTGCTCGTCGCGACCAGCGCCGTGCGCGACGCGGAGAACGGTCCCGAGTTCCGCGCACGCGTCCGCGCCGCCACCGGCCACACGATCCGCATCCTCACCGGCGACGAGGAGGCCAACCTCATCGGCCGCGGCCTCACCTGCGACCCCGCGCTCACCGGCCTGCGCGACTTCTACGTCTTCGACCTCGGCGGCGGCAGCCTCGAATGCCTCGCATTCCGCGGCCGCCGCATCGAACAGGCCGTGAGCCTGAAACTCGGCTGCGTGCGCCTTACCGAGAAATTCGTCGCCGACTCCACGGCCCCCTTTTCCGAGCTCGCCGCCACGTCCATCTCCGCCCACACGCGCACCACCGTCGCCGCCTCCGGCTTCACGTTTTCCCTCCCGTCGAGCGCCGTCGCTGTGGGCACCGGCGGCACCGTGACCACCGTCCGCACCATCCTCGCCGCCCGGTCCGGCACCACGCTCGACCAGACGGACCCGCTCGTCACCGTCGCGGAGCTCCGCGACATGCTCGCCTGGCTCGGCGCCCTCCCGCTCGCCGACCGAAAACAGGTGCCCGGCCTCCCGCCCGCGCGCGCCGATGTCTTCCCGACCGCCCTCGCCACGCTGATCGCGATGGCGGAACTTGGCGGCTTCGACGCGTATCGCAATTCCCTCTACAACCTCCGCTACGGCCTCGCCGCCGAGGCGCTGGAAGCTTCCTGAAATATCTCCGGGCATTTCGTAGCCGCGAGCGTGAGCGAGTGGGTCTTCGTCCACTCGCTCACGCTCGCGGCCACGATCTCGGACACGCGCCTGCCCCTACGCCCGCGACTCGTGCACATGCGCCGGCGGCGGGCCCGGCTTCTTCCGCGGCTTGACCGACGTCGCGATGAGGCGCTTCGCCTTCGCCGCCGCTTTGGTGAGCTTGCGCAGTTGCGCGATCTGCTCCTCGAAATCCTTCGGCAGCGGGGCCCGCAAATCGAGCGTCTTGCCCGTGATCGGGTGCTTCACCACCAGGTGCTCGGCGTGCAGCATCACGCGCTCCGGCTGCTTCTTCAGCCGCGAATCCGGCTTCCACCCGTAGACCGCATCGCCGAGCAGCACGTGCCCGAGCGATTTCATGTGCACGCGGATCTGGTGCGTGCGGCCCGTGTGGATCACGCAGCGCATCAGCGTCGCGATCTTGCCGAACGCCTCCACCACCTGCCAGTCGGTGTGCGCGTCCTTGCCGTGCATCTCGTGGTCGTCCTGCCGCTCCTTGTCGATCACCGCCATCTTGTGCCGGTGCTGCTGGTTCCGGCCGATGGCCTTTTTGATGCTGCCGCTCAGCAGGCCCGGCGCGCCGGCCACGAGCGCCAGGTACTCCTTGTGCAGGGTGCGCTCGGAAAACTGTTCGGCGAGGCCGCGGTGCGCCTTGTCGTTCTTCGCGACGACGATGATGCCCGTCGTCTCGCGGTCGAGCCGGTGCACGATCCCCGGCCGCTCCACACCGCCGATGCCGCTCAGGCTGCCCGCACAGTGCGCCAGCAACGCGTGGACCAGCGTGTCCTCGCCCGTCGCCGCGCCCGGGTGCACCACCATGCCCGCCTCCTTGTTGACCGCGAGCAGGTGCTTGTCCTCGTAAATCACGTCGAGCGGGATGTCCACGGCCCGCAGTTCGGCCGGTTTGAGGTCCGGCATGCTGAAGTCCAGCGTGTCGCCGCCGGTCACGCTCTGGTCGCGCTTGATCGCCGCGCCCCGCAGGGTCACGAGTCCCGAATCGAACGCGCGCTGCAGCGCCGTGCGGCTGTGGTCGGGGAACGCGATGGCCAGCGCTTTGTCGGCGCGCAAATGGCGGATGCCCTCGGGAACGATGTAGGTATGGGTCATGAACGGCCCGCACCATGGCAGAGCGCATCGATCTCGGCGAGCATCGCGTTGCGCACCGTTTCCGGCACGTCGGCGACCGCCCAGCCGTTGCGGGCCACCTGCGCCAGTTCGGCTCGCGTAAAGTTCAGGTCCAGGGCGAGCGCCGTGTACTCGTCATTCACCGTGTTGGCGAAATTCAGCGGGTCATCCGTGCTCACGGTGCAGCGCACGCCCGCCTTCATCAGGCGGCGGATCGGATGCTCCCGGAGCGCCGGCACCACGCGCAGCCCGACATTGCTCAGGGGACACACGTCGAACGTCACCCCGCGCTCCGCCGCGAGCTTCACGACCGCCGGATCCTCCACCGCGCGCACGCCGTGCTGCACGCGCTTCACGCCGAGCAATTCGATCGCCTCCCGCACCTTCGCCGGGCCGTCGAACTCCCCCGCGTGGCACTTCGTGACCTTGCCCGCCGCCCGGGCGCGCGCCCAGATTTCCGCCGTCTCGGGCGGGGTCGGCAGCGTTTCCAGCCCGTGCAGGTCGATCCCCGCGAGTTCCTCCCAGTTGTGAAGTTCGTTGATCGTGGGCCGCGCCGGACCGTTGATGTCGCTGCGCGCCATGCCGGTGAACACCCGGACCTCCAGCCCCGCCGGCGCCGCCGACTTGATCGCCCGGATGATCTCCGGGCCGGGCACCTGGATGAAGCCGACCACCGGCAGGTGGAAACTCGTCTCCACGTAGCGCACGTTCTGCGCAACGTGCTTGGCGAAGATCGCCTTCGCCGCCTCGTGATATTTCTCCGCCGACGTGAACCACGGCAGTGCGTGATCGAGGAGAATTTTCTCAAAATCCGGAAACGTCGCGTAGCGGTAGCTCCGCGCGCGGAACGGGGGATTTTTCTCCCAGCGCTCCGGCTGCCAGCCCGTCAGCAGCTCATACGGCAGCGCGCCCTCGACATGGAGGTGCGTCTCGGTCTTCGGCAGCGCCTGGATGAAATCGCTGAGCGAGAGGTCGGCGGCGCTCATCGGCGGTCAGCTTTTGCCGAGCAGGTAGTCCGGGTTCAGCTTGTGCAGCGTCTTCGGCACGAAGAGCCCGTCCTTGCGGATCAGCTTGCCGTCGAACCACACCTCCCCGCCACCGTACTCGGGCCGCTGAATGCAGACCATGTCCCAGTGGACCTGCGACTTGTTGCCGTTGCCCACACCCTCGTAGGCCTGGCCCGGCGTGAAGTGGAAGGAGCCCGCGATCTTTTCGTCGAAGAGGATGTCGCGCATCGGCTCGAGGATATGCGGGTTGAACCCGAGGGCAAATTCCCCGATGTACCGCGCGCCCGCATCGCTATCGAGGATTTCGTTGAGGCGCTTCGTATTGCTCGAGGTGGCCTCGACGATTTTGCCCTTCTTGAAGACGAGGCGGATGTTGTCGAACGACGCGCCAAGGTAGACCGTCGGCGCGTTGTACTGGATCACGCCCTCGACGCTGTCCTTCACCGGGCAGGAGAACACCTCGCCGTCGGGGATATTGCGGAGGCCGCCGCAGGGCTGCGCGCCGATGCCCTTGATCGAAAACTGCAGGTCCGTGCCGGGGCCCTTGAGGTGCACGCGGTCCGTCTTCTTCATCAGCGCCGCGAGCGCGTCCATGCCGGGGACCATCCGCCCGTAGTCGAGCGTGCAGACCTTGAAATAAAAGTCCTCGAACGCCTCCGTGCTCATCGCCGCCTGCTGCGCCATCGCGGGGCTCGGCCAGCGGAGGACGACCCACTTCGTCTTGCCGACCCGGTGGTCGAGCACCGGCTTCATCAGGCGGGAGACGAGTTGCACCTTCTCCGACGGCACGTCCGAGGCCTCGAAAATATTGTCCGACCCGCGCAGCGCGATGTACGCGTCCATCTTTTCCATGCGCGCGAGCTCGACCTCCGCGTGCGGCGCATACTGCGCATCCTCGGCGCCCAGCGCCATCTCGCGGGTCACGCGCGCCCGGTGCAACTGCACGTAGGGGTAGGCGCCGCGGGCCCGCGTGGCGCGGATCAGCGCGATCACCATCGCGTCCGGCACGTCGAACGCATCGATGAGCACGCGCTCACCCTTTTTCAATTCAGTCGAAAACCCGGTCAGCCCGGCCGCCAGTTCGTGAAAACGCGCATCAATGATCATGTTACCCTGAATCAACGCCGCCCCCGCCCACGCGCGCAAGCGAAAGCTCCGGATCGAAACACCAATCCAACGTGGCACACACGAAACACACTGGACATTGCATCTTTCCCTAAACCACAGGGTGGAGGAAGCAAAGGTTTGGATTGCGCTTCAACGCTTGCCGCTGGTCGCGAGTTGCTTGATCTCGTAGATAGTTGCCACGGCTGCATTCTCGCGTTTAAAATCATCAAGTTTGAGGCGGTTCTTCGCGATAGAAAGTGCGACGTTAGACGTCGCCAGAAAGCCACCGGCAACTAACGCCCACATTGGTGAGCTGACAGCGTATGCAACTGCTGACCCGATGGCTGGGACGGTTAGGTGCTTGCTGTCGAGGATCGTTGTAAGACTGCCGAGCTTGGTGTTGAGACCGTGCTTCTTAAGGGCCCATTGATAGTCGTCGAGCTTGGCGCCGATGAAATCTACGGCTTCTTGGTGCGACTTCGCTTTGAGCCCATCGCTCAGCCAGAGCTTCAGCGACCGATATTTCCTAATGGCTTCGGGATCTTCGCGAAATGCGAGTACATGCTTCCATCCGAGATCAGCGGAGACTAGCGGGATGTTGTCCAGAATCGCGTTGATTGTATCCGTTTCACCATTTGCGAACGCCTTGCGAATGTCTGACTTCGCAGGCAGGAGTGGATAAGTCGCGACATTCAGACTACTGAAAAGCTGAGCGGCAAATATCCAGACGGCAGTTTTGGCGTCGGTCGCGATTGGCAATAAGCACGGCACGACGCGGCCCAAAAAATCTTTCGAATAT
>JAPLTR010000294.1 GCA_026398065.1 Verrucomicrobiota bacterium
AGGCGGCGGGCGGGAGGGACCCGGCGCCGGCGGCCGGGTGGCGCCGAATACCGGAAGACTTTGGTGCGATTTCCGCGGCGGTGACTGCCAGGGTGCAGAAATCCCATGGACGAAGACGCCGAGTTGCTCCGCCGTTACACCGATGAAAAGTCGGACGAGGCCTTTGCCGAACTCGTCCGCCGGCATCTGAATCGCGTCTATGCGGTGGCGCTGCGGCAGGTCGCGGGAGATGCGCACCTCGCGCACGATGTCACGCAGCAGGTTTTCACGGCGCTCGCACGCAAGGCGTCGGCGCTGGCGGAGCGCCCGGCGTTGAGCGGGTGGCTCTGCCGGAGCGCGCATTTTGCCGCGAGCGACGTCGTGCGCCTCGAGCGCCGGCGGCGGGCGCGGGAGCAGGAGGTCTACGCCATGAATTCCCTGACGAGCGATGCGACGCCGCCGGCCGACTGGGACCGGATCCGGCCGGCCCTCGACGCCGCGATGGCCGAACTCAACGAGGGCGACCGTGACGCGGTGGCCCTGCGGTTTTTCGATGGGCTGTCGTTTGCCGAGGTGGGCACGCGGTTGCGGCTTTCCGAGAACACCGCCCGGATGCGGGTGGAGCGCGCCCTGGACAAGCTGCACGCGGCCCTCGCGCGGGGCGGCATCACGTCCACGACGGCCGCGCTGGCGACCGTGCTCGGGCACCAGGCGTCGGCGGCGCCGGCGGGCATGATGCGGGCGGTGACCCTGGCCTCGCTCAAAGCGGCTGCGGGGGGCGAAGGGGTGCTCGTGCACCTGGGAATTTTTATGAAAAAAAACAGCGTGATGACAGCGGGAGTCGCAGCGGTCGCAGTCGGCGTGCTGCTGGTGCGGTCGGTGGCAGGTGGAGCGAGCGAGGGCGATCAGGCGGGCACCGCCCGGAATGCGGCGGCCGGGGAGGCCAGCGCACCGATCACTGCGGTGGCGCAGCGTGCTGCGGCGGGCGGAGCGCCGGCCGGAAGCGGTTCAGCTGCGGCCGCGGTCCCGGCCGCGAAACCCGCGCCGGTGAACGGGCCGGCCGCGCCGGGTCCGATGAGTCGGGCCGATGCGGCGGTGTGGGAGGCTATCAAGCAGAAGCGGGCTTTCGCCAATAATCTCCGCCAGCTTTGGGCGGCGCGGGACGCGTTCCTCAAGTTCAAGGGACGCCTGCCGGAATCGCTCACGGATCTGGTGGGGCCGGACAAGCTGGTCCGGGGCTGAAGCCGGTCGCCGGCGAGGACTACACCACCGTGCGGCTCGCCGACCCCGTGTTCTCGGTCACGATGGCGAATGGGACTCCCGTCATGCTCACGGTCGGGGCCCCGGCGGCCAAAGGTCCGCCGACGCGGGCGGAGTCGGCGGCGTGGGACCGGGCGCTCGCGGACTACTTGAAAACGCGCGCGGCGGCACCGGCGGCCGCTTCGCCGGTGTCGGGGACCACCGGCGCGCCCGGCGCCGGGTTGGAACTGGTGGGCGTGCTCGATACGCCGGAGGGCCGGACGTTCCTGATCAAGGACGCGGTGGGTGGCGCGCCGCAGAAAGTGAGACTGGGGGAGAGCGTGGGGCGCTACGTGCTGACGGAATATCAGGCGAAGGACGAGATGCTCATGCTGCGCGACGGCGACGCCACGCAGCGGGTGAAGTTGCGCGAGGCGAAGGTCGTCGCGCCGCTCGCGACGGAAACGGAGATCGCGTTTCAGCTGATCCAGGAAATCCAGCGGCGCGAAGGCTGGGCGGTCGCCGCGATGCGGGTGCAACAGCCGCAACGCATGGACGACGGAAACTGGCTCGTGGGGGCGATGCAGGTGTTGGAGCAGAACGAGCGGGGCCTCGTGGGCGGTGACCGGATCAGCGGGATCGTCTCGAAGGAAGGGAAGCTGATCAGCTACACGAACCGCGGGCGGGCGCAGTGAGCGGGGCTCGTTCTTCGTCACGACCGCGGCGGGGGTGCTGCCTGCGGGAAGCTTGGGCCGCCGATTGAATGGCATCGTGCACGGGGCGGCGGCCCACAAATTCGCTGCCGCGCGGCGCTCGCGTAGGCGGCGGGCGGGTTTTTTCCTCGCGCCGGGCGGAATCGGCGGTTGAGTCCCCGGGTGCCCATCTCGTGCCCCAGGCGGGCTGCCGCTTGACGGCGTGTCGGCAGCACGTGCCCGAGGCGACGCGATGCACGCCCGTCCCCACCCCAATCCCCCCGAGCATGAACTCCATGAACCGCCGCCGTTTCATCCTCAAATCCTTCGGCGCAGCTCTGGCGCTCCCGTCGCTGCCCTCGCTGCTGGCCAGCGCCGTGGGCGGCAACTCCGCCGTGCAGGTCGCCAAGGGCGCGGGCGCCGGGGCGCGGCGCTTCGTGGCGGTCGGCAATCTCCTCGGCTACCAGACCAAGCACCTGTTTCCCGAGACGACCGGCGCGGCCTACGAGCAGACGACGCTGCTCAAGCCGCTCTGGGACGTGCGCAAGCTCCTGACGGTTTACCGCGGCCTCGACCACGGCATCAAGGGCGGGCACTTCGCGGTCCACTCCTTCCTCTCGGGCGTCCTCAATTCGGAGGCGCAGAACCGCCCCGGCGGCAATGTCTCGATCGACCAGTTCATGGCCGACGCGATCGGCCACCAGACGCGCTTCCCCTCGCTCACCGTCGGCTCGGAGGGCGGCATCCACGGCGGCTGCCAGATCGCCTGGACGAAGGCCGGCGTGCGCGTGCCGCCGATCACGGGCCCCGCCGAGCTGTTTGACCGCCTCTTTGTCACCGATCCGGCGGACCGCCTGGCCCGCCGCAATCAGGAGAACCGCCTGCAGGCCTCCATCCTCGACAGCGGGCTCGCCGACGCGAACCGCCTCGCGAAGCAGGTCAACCGCGAGGACAAGGACAAGCTCGACGAGTACTTCACCTCGGTCCGCGACGTCGAGAAGCGCCTCGAGCTCCGCCAGCGCTGGGCCAGCCTACCCAAGCCGAAGCCGCCCTTCGACAAGCCCTCCAACAAGAACCGCGTCGCCGACCTGCCGATGCTCTACGAGCTGATCGCGCTGGCGCTCCAGACGGACTCGACGCGCATCGCCACGCTGGAGATCGGCGGCGACTTCCTCCCGCAGGACCTCGGCATCGACAAGGCCTACCACGGCCTCTCGCACCACGGCAACGACCCCGCGGCGATCAAGGACCTCATCACCCTCGAGACCTACCAGATCGAGCAGTTCGGGAAATTCGTCGCCCGCCTGTCGAAGATGGACGACGGCGACCGGACCCTGCTCGACTCGACCGCGGTGCTGTTCGGCAGCGGTATCGGCGACGCGAATACGCACAAGAACAACGACCTCCCGATCATCCTCGCCGGCGGCGGCTACCGGCACGGCGAGTTCAAAAAGGTCCCGGCGGCGGGCCCGAACAAGGTGCCCCTCTGCAACCTCTACGTGGACCTCGCCCAGCGCATGGGTGTGGAGAAGGACGCGTTCGGCAACAGCACGGGCCGGTTCGGGATCGCGTAAGGTGGCGCCCGCGGAAATTCGTTCGCCGATGCGCGCCCTCCGTCTGAGCCGGGTTCTCCCCGGTCTCGCGTCCCTCGCCCTCCTCGCACCCTTTGCCCCGGCCGCGGAATCGCCCGCGCAGAAGGCGCTCGTCCGCTTCATGGACGACTACTGCCTGAAGTGCCACGACAGCGTGACCCAGAAAGGCGATCGCGAGTTCGAGAGCTTCCGGCTCCCGCTCACCAAGGCGACCGAGCTCGTCGCGGCCAAGGACATCATCGACCAGATCACGCTGGGCGACATGCCGCCGGCCAAGGCGAAGGCCCAGCCGTCCGACGACGAGCGGCTCGCCGTGGTCCGCCTCCTCCGGGAGGGCATCGTCGCCGCGCGCGGCAAGCTCGAGAGCACCGGCGCGCGCACGGTGATGCGGCGCCTCTCCAACCGCGAATACGAGAACACCCTCGCGACCCTCTTCGGCCGCCGCGTCGACACGCTCGGCCTCACCGCGGATTTTCCGAAGGAGAAGGCGAGCGAGCACATCGACACCATCGGCAAGTCGCTCGTGACCTCCGGGTTTCTGCTCGACCAGTATTTCCAGTCCGCCAACCGCCTCGTCGAGATGCGCCTCGGCCGGCCGGACACGCCGCCGCAGTCCTGGGATTTCAAGGACCACTTCGTCCAGTACGAGGAGCTGCAGGGGCCGCACAAGGCCGCGTTCAATTTCCGCTACCTCTGCCTCTACGAGCAGCCCAACACCGACACGCGCCAGGGCGGCTACGGCCACATCGAGGATTTTCTGAAGGGCGTGCCCGTCTCCGGGCTCTACGATCTCGAGGTCCTGGTGCAGGGGATGCACCGCGACACGCACTACGACCCCGCGATCTTCGGCATCGATTTCTCCGAACCCTTCGTGCTCGCGGTCGTGCCCGGCGACGCCACCAAGAACCACATCCACTATCCGCAGGCGATCGAGCCCATCCTCGCGTCGTCGGTCGTGCCCGACGACAAGCCCGAGTGGCTCAAATTCCGCGTCTGGCTCGAGGCCGGGCAGACGCCCCGCTTCATCTTTCCCAACGGCCCCTACGAGTCGCGCGCCTCCGTCATCCAGGTCAACAAACGCTACGCCGACGACTTCAAGGGCCGCACCGTCAAGGCCGACGTCAGCCGCACGCTGCTCCTGCAGGAGGGCAAGCTCCCGCACATCCGCATCAGCGAGATCAAGCTCAACGGCCCCGTCCCCGAGCCCGGCGGCAGCCGCGAGGAGGTCGCGGTGTTCGGCGAAAAAGGTTTCCAGCCGAAGGAGGCGCTCGACCAGCTCTACGCGTTTGGCGCCCGCGCGTACCGCCGGCCGCTGACGCGCGCCGACCGCGCGGCCATCCGGAAGCTCTACGACCAGCGCCTCGCGGAAAAGGCCCCGCCGCGTCAGGCCGCGCTGGATACGCTGAAGCTGATCCTCTGCTCGCCGTCGTTTCTCTACCTCAGCGAGATCACCGGCGAAAAGGACCCGCGGCTCGGCCCGCACGATCTCGCCGCGCGCCTCTCCTACGCCCTCTGGAGCGCGCCGCCCGACGCGGAGCTGACCGCCGCCGCCGCGTCCGGAAAACTGACCGCGCCCCCGGAGCTCCGGCGCCAGGCCCAGCGGCTCCTCGCCGACGACCGCGTCGCGGGCCTGGTCAACGGCTTCCTCGACAGCTGGCTCAACCTCCGCGACCTCGGCGGCATGCCGCCCCCGCGCGAAACGACGCGGGTGTACTACGCCGAAAACCTGCCCGAGGCGATGAAGACCGATGTGCGCCTCTTCTTCCGCGAGCTGCTGCGCACCAACGGACCCGTGCGGGACCTGCTCGACGCCGACTACACCTTTGCCGACAAGCGCCTCGCCAGGCTCTACAACCTGCCCGAGCAGAAAACGCTCCGCCTCGCCGACGGTTTCCAGCGCGTCAGCCTCGCGGGCAACCGCCAGCGCGGCGGCCTGCTCGGCATGGCGGGCGTGCTCACCGTCAGCGCCAACGGCGTGGAGACCTCCCCCGTGACGCGCGGCGTCTGGGTGTCGGAAAACATCCTCGGCCTCCGGCCGCCCCCGCCGCCCGACGTGGTGCCGGCGATCGAGTCGGACGTGAGCGGGGCCACCACGATCCGCGAGCGGCTCGCGAAACACCGGGCCGATCCCGTCTGCGCCGAATGCCACCGCAAGATCGACCCCCTCGGCTTCGGCCTCGAGACCTTCGACCCGATCGGCCGCTGGCGCGACACCTACGCGAAGCCCAAGGGCAAGGCGTCGGGCCCGAAGGTCGATGCCTCCGGCGAATTCGCGTCGGGGAAGGCCTACGCCGGTTTCGCCGATTTCAAGGCGATCCTCGTCGCGAGCCGGACGGACGCGTTCACCCGCCACCTCATCGGGGAGTTCCTCAGCTACGCCGCCGGCCGGCACCTGGAGCCCGTCGACGACCCCGCGGTCGAGGAGATCTTCCAGACCGTGAAGAAGAACGGCTCCGGCCTGCGCACCCTCGTGGTGGAGTGCCTCGCGAGCGAGATTTTCCGGTCGCGGTGACCGGGGCGGAAGATTCACGCTGCACGTAAACTCCCATGGGACTTCTCACCTTCAGCCTCAACCTCACCCTCGACGGCTGCGTCGACCACCAGGAGGGCATCGCCGACGACGAGACCCACGCGTTCTTCACCCGCCTGATGGACGAGGCCGGGGCGATGCTGTGGGGCCGCGTCACCTACGAGATGATGGAGGGCTACTGGCCGGCGGTCGCCCGCGGCGAGCGGGAGGCGCCTCCGGCGATTCGTGCGTGGGCGGTCAAGTTGGAGGCCAAGCCGAAGTACGTGGTGTCGTCGACGCGCACGGACTTCCCATGGACCCACAGCCACCATCTCGCCGGCGACCTGCGCACCGCCGTGCAGCAACTCAAGGCGGCGACCCCGGCCGGCGTGCTCCTCGGGAGCGGCCGGCTCGCGACCGAGCTGGACCGCTTGGAGCTGATCGACGAGTACCGGTTCCTCGTCCACCCCCGGATCGCCGGTCACGGCCCGACCCTCTACCAGCGTGGGCTGCCGAGCACGCGCCGGCTCGAGCTGGTCTCGTCGACGCCGCTCTGCAACGGCGCCGTCGCGCTGCACTACCGGCGCGGGCGGTGAGGCGGGGGGCACGCGGTCAGTAAGGGGTGCGGTGTAAACGATCAGCTGATCGCTCCGGAGCCTTCCGGGGTGCAGGGCAGGTATTGAGGTTGGCGATAGTTCACCCATGGGCACTCGGCCAGACGAGGCGGATTGCGGTGGTCCCTTGAGTGCAAAGTTTGCCCCCTTTTTCGGCCTCGCAATCGTCGGTTTGGGCAACAGGCCCTTTAATCATGCCCCCTTACTCGGCTCCCAACGCCCAGTGCCAGCCCTTGGTGCTTGCGCATGAATTCGATCGCAGCCTGCAACCTCTGGGCTAAAGCCGGATCGTTGTTTGAGCGGGCGCCTTCCATTCCCAAGCGGGCCTTCTCAACGAAATTGATGCGCGTGGTGTCCGTGGCCATATCGACCGGTTGACCGGTCGCCGCCGAGATTTTCATGGTCATCCCCAGGAAAGGTGAACTCTCGTCAAACGACATTTTTCCGCCACGGATTTGGTCGTTCATCCAATCGAACATTTCCTGGCGCGTCATGCTGGTGAAATCGGCTTGTTTGACGGCGGATGTTTCGGCGGTGGCGGCTGATATTGCGGACGCAAACGAGGCGGGGTTGGTGCCTGGCTTGGCGGATGTTTGGGTGCGCTGGGCGGTGTAAAGATGATTCGATTCCGTGTTGATTTTCATAAAAAACTCCTGTTGTTGACCGTGGATATATAGGTACAACGTTTTAATGAACCGCGCCCTGCGTCGGCTCTGGAAAGTGGTTGGCCCCGATTCTCATATCACGGAGTAGCCGATTCCAACGGCAGCCAGCACTGCGGCCAGAATCACGGCGTATCCCATCCAATCTGAACTTTTTGCGGGAACCGCCTCCTTGCTCGCGGCGAGAAAGAAAGCTGGGAGACGGGCCAAGATCAACACGACGGAGCCAACGACCATAACGTATTCGAATGATCCAAAGCGTTTGATCACACCATTCTTCCCTAGGAAAATAAGTAGCGCGAGGAAACAGATTCCTCCGGCGAAACCAATCCCATATCCACGTCCGCGTTTCATTTTCGGCTGACGTTGCGCTCAGCCGCGACCGGGCTCAAGCCCGGTCGTCGGTTGGGGCGATTGGTTAGCCCTTTTCATCGTCAGCATTACCCAAGCTGCCCCATCCATCCGGAAACCCTTCAAATGGCGCAGCAAGCCGGGCGGGGCGCAGGCGAACGGGTCATGATTAAAGGGCCTGTTGCTCAAATGGCGAAAGGGCGGGATTGCATTAGACCAGGTCGCGGAGGTCATTGATTCATCGTGCGGACGTCTCCGGCGCAGCGCCCCTTTTCAAGAAATCGGGGTTTGAGCAACAGGCCCTTTAGTCATGACCCCTTGCTTGGCTCCCCGGATCCTTGACCGTTCCCCTCATCGCGCGCCCTCCGCCTTCGGTCCCGGCGTTTCGGGCAACTGCAATTCGACCGTCCGGATCTCCGGCGCGCCGGCGGCCTGGACGTGCAGCACGAGGGTCGAGGGTTTGGCCGGCCAAAGCAGGCGCTCCATCTCGGACTCACGCATGCCCTTCACCGCCTTGCCGTTCACGCGCAGCAACCGATCGCCTTCCTTGATTCCGGCGTTGCCGGCGAGGGAACCGGCGTCGACCTCCCGGAAGAACACCTCGGTCAAGCGCCCCAGCACCGGAAACGACAGCGACCAATAGACGTTCCATCCACGGGAGACGACCTTGTAAGGGCTCATCTCGACCACGCCCTTGTCCGGAGACTGCGCGGCCCCGGCCTCCGGGACCGCGAAACCGCAAAGAAGGAGGGCGATTGCGAGCTGACGGTTCATGATTTTGCCAACGTCTCAGATGAGCCATGCCGGGCGCAAGCCCGGCATTGGCTCTGGCGGCTGGTTGGGCGTTTCTTCGACGGCAAACAAACGGATCGAGTGGCAGAAGAAGTGAATCTTTTGATCCTCATAGTCGCCAACCTCGAAGCGCAGGCCTTCCCACCCGCGATCAACGACGGACTGGACATACATCCCCATGATCTGCCCGAAACCGGAGAAACTAACATCAGCGACACGCTCAAAGCGAAATCCGACTTTCTTTTTCGCAGGACTATCGTCGGCCATTACCAGCGTGATATTCCTCCAATGCCCTTCGATGGCGTCCTCTTCTTCGGTGTAAGTGAAGGAATGAACGAACGAAAAATCGTAGGGCTTTGCGCCAGCGAGCACGGGAGCCACAGCCGCAAACCCAGGCATCTTTTCGTAAGGAATGTCGTTCATGGTTCTTTCTTCGCCTCAGTGTGAATCAGCGAGGTAACATCGTGAATGCGGTCACCACCTTCCTGCCAAACTGCGCCGGTCTTAGCATCGACCCAAAGCGGATTAATCCGTGCGCCACTATACCCCCAAGAAAACTCGCTCTTCCAACGATCACCAACTCGCTTCGCCTCGGACACTGCACCGCACATCCATCCCGTGCTGTGAAAGTAGAAGTCTGCAATCGCCCCAGCTTCTTTCTGATCGACGCCATCGGTGACATCGATCCAGCCATACCGAACCGCGAAGCCTTTCGGATCTTCTTTTTTCTGCCACGCTACCCAATCAGCGCGCGACATTCCTCCGATGCTCGCTGGCATAACGGTCTGCCGTGTGGTCGCACAGCCAGCGACGAGCAGGACCGAGAGCGCGTATGAGAGCCGTTTCATCTTCTGCCGAGACATTATAGCTGCGTGAACAGCGCAGCGGAAAAAGAGGGTGCCTGTCCCCGGGAGCGCGGGTTACGCCGGGGTGAACCGGAGCCTATCCGCATGGGTGTGGCTGAGGGATGAACAACAACCGAAACAACCGGAAACGGGGACAAGCACATGAAAACGATGACTAAATATGTGGGCCTGGATGTCCACAAAGATACGACGGTGATCGCGGTGGCCGACGGCGGCCGGGACGGGGAGGTCCGCCTTTACGGCGAGATCTCCGCCGATCTCGGGGCGCTGGAAAAAGTCCTGCGCAAACTCGGGGGCGAGGGCATCACGCTGCACGTGGTCTACGAGGCCGGGCCGACCGGCTTCGTGATCTACCGGCGGCTGCAGCAGCTGGGGATCGACTGCATCGTGGTGGCACCGACGAAGACGCCGGTGGAAAAGGGCCCGCGGCAAAAGACGGACCGGCGCGACGCGATCCTGCTGGCGCGGCTGCACCGCGCGGGCGAACTGACCGCGATCCACGTGCCCGACGCGGTCGACGAGTCGGTGCGCGATCTCACCCGCGCGCGGGCCGACGCGGTGCACGATCTCACCCGCGCGAGGCAGCGGCTGAAGTCGTTCCTGCTGCGGCAGGGCTACCGCTACTCGGGCAAGGCCAACTGGAGCGACGCGCACCAGCGTTACCTGCGGGAGCTGGTGCTGCCGCTGCCGGCGCTCAAGGCCGTGCTCGAGGAGTGCCTCCTTGCGATCGACCAGGCGACGCAGCGGGTCACGCGGCTGGAGGAACTGCTCGCGGTGCAGGTCCCGCTCTGGCGGATGTACCCGGCGGTCGCAGCGCTGATGACCCTGCGCGGATTCCAGCTGACGGCCGCGGCGGTGCTCGTGGCGGAACTCGGCGACGTGCGCCGCTTCAGTCATCCACGGCACCTGATGGCGTTCCTCGGGCTCATTCCGCGGGAACACTCCACCGGCACCACGCGCCGGCAGGGTGCGATCACGAAGGCCGGCAATGCGCATGCGCGCTGGATTTTGGTCGAGGCGGTCCAGCACGCCTTCCTCCCGCCGAAGGTGTCGGCCCCCCTCGCGTTGCGGCAAAAGGACCAGCCCACGGCGTTCCGCGAACTGAGTTGGAAGATCCAGGTGCGGCTGCACCAACGCGGCTGGCATTTGCTCCACCGCGGCGTGATGAAGGCGAAGGTCACCGTGGCGCTCGCGCGCGAACTCGCCGGCTTCGTCTGGGATCTCCTGCGGCAGGTGCCCGCCCCGAAATCCTGAGCCCCGCGACGCGACGCCGACTTCGGGCCGACGGCGCTTCGCCTCCGGCTCCGGACCACGAACCGCCACGAGGGAAAACCGAAACCACTTTGTTCTTTGAGACGCCACCGACGGTGGCGGCAATCGTCAGGGACCGGGCGGCCGGCCCATGCCAGATGACGTTCGGGACGGGCGCGGGGGCAACACCGCGCCGACGTCCGAGCCTAGAGTTGGCGGGCATGACGCACCAATGAAACGTCGGTATCCAATCCGCGCAGATCAGCACGCTCACGGTTCACTCCGCGAGACGCACCCACGCACGCGTTACTCGTAATGATGCCTGGTCCCTGTCCGTTGCCGCTGCCGCCGGTCGGACCAGTCAAACCGCCGCACTCCCGCCGCGGACAGGTCCTCTATTTTCCGCTTGATCCCACGCAGCTAGATCAACGTACCGCCGCACTCCCGCCGCGGACAGGTCCTCTATTTTCCGCTTGATCCCACGCAGCTAGATCAACGTTTGAGATCAGCCACGGCCCAGCAGGGCCGTTGGCTGTAGCGACTGGTTGGGCGATTTCTTCATCGGGCCTCAGATTCGTTGCGTGCTCTCTTCGCTGCAACGAGAAGCTGCTCAAGAAAGCGGATCTCTTCAGGTGTGAGCGTCGCCGCATAGTCGGCGAATTCGCCCTCGACGCCTTTTTCTTTCAGATTGTCGAGCAGTGCGCGCCAGAGATGAAACGCCCCACCGGCGTCATAGACGGCTTCGTCACCGTGCCAGGTGGTGAACGATCGGAGGTAACGCTCTAACTCTTCGTAAGACTTCGCGCGAACTTCAGACATAATCTCTTCTTTGCCCAACGAAACAGTTGAGCCGCGCCCGCTTCAAGGTCGAATACGCGGGACCTTGCGGACACGGTTTTTCCGTCCAGGCGCCGGCTCTAACGACTGGTTCGACCTGGAACGCCCGGACGTGGGTCCGAACACTGCTCAGCAGCTC
>JAPLTR010000681.1 GCA_026398065.1 Verrucomicrobiota bacterium
GCGCCGACGTCGCCACCGAGGTCTCCGCGCCGGTGTGGAGCGCCTTCGCCTCCGCCAGCGGCGTACCCCGTATCCAGGTTTTCACCGTGCGCGGATAGCCCGACTTCGTCAGCGAGCCCGGGCCGAAATCCGTGGCCACAAACAGCGTGTTCTCGTCGCGCCAGGCGACCCGCGACTTGGCCGACGGCAGGAAAAATCCACCCGACACAAACGCGAGCTTCACCACGTCGAACTCCCGCACCTCCGCCGCGTCACCGCCGCCCGGCGCGAGCCGGATCAGGCAGCGGCGGTTGTCGGGCGGCAGCCACACCGCGCCGCCAAACGCCCAGGGCTTCCCTTCGGTCTTCGCCAGCGCGTCGATGTCGAGGACGGTCTCCCACTTCGGCTCCGCCTGGCGAAACTCCGCCAGCGTCGTGCGCCGGTAGAGCCCGCGCGGGTGGTCGCGGTCCTGCCACAGATTATAGAGATGGGTTCCGCGCTGCGTGACCTCCGGCACCCGCGAGGCCGAGTCGAGCACCGCGAGCGCGTCGCGGTACAGCGCCGCGTGCTGGGGCGTCGCCGTCAGCCGCCGCTCCGTCGCCTCGTTGTGCTGCTGCACCCACTCGAGCGCGCGCGGCGCCTCGATCTCCTCCAGCCAGCGCCACGGGTCGTCCGCCGCCGTCGCGACGACGGCCAGGAGGGCCAGCCCCGCCCCGATCGCCCGGCCAAAAACCGGCCGCCGCCCGGGAACCGCCGACTTCACGTGAGGGTCATTCATGCGCATGTCCTAAATTTCCCGCCTGCATCCGCAACCCGGAACTCCCGCGTGCCGTCTCCACGCCCACGGCGCCGGATGTTCCGCGGTTCCGTCTCCACCACCCGACTTTTCGCAACTTTTTTGCAGAACGTTTCGTGCAATTGCGGGTCCGGTAGCTCAACACTGCTCCCACCCAATCCCGTCCCCTGCCTTGAACGCACTCTCTTCCATGCCCCCGTCGGCGCGAAAAGACTCCGCTCCCAAAGCCCGTCCCCTGCGCATCCTCTATGCGGAGGACATGCGCGACCTCCGCGAGATCGCCCGGATGTCGCTCACCCGCGAGGGCCACACCATCGAGTGCGTGGCCGACGGCTCGCTCGCCCTGGAGAAGCTCACCGCCGCGCCCCACTCCGTCGACCTGCTCCTCACCGATCACCACATGCCCGTGATGAACGGCCTCGCGCTCGTCACCGCGCTGCGCGCCACGCCCTTTTCCGGCAAGATCATCGTCTTCAGCTCCGAGCTGAACGC
Source organism: Verrucomicrobiota bacterium (assembly GCA_026398065.1). Classification (GTDB taxonomy): domain Bacteria; phylum Verrucomicrobiota; class Verrucomicrobiia; order Opitutales; family Opitutaceae; genus GAS368. The sequence continues at coordinate 1,268 of JAPLTR010000681.1, forward strand.
GGCGGTCGGCAACCAGTACCGGAAATTCTCCGTCAGCTACATCCTGCAAAAGCCGGTCTTCCCGTCCGACCTCCGTCGCGTGATCGCCGACCTCTTCCCGGCTGAACCCGATGTCGCTGTGCGGTAAGGCCGGCATGCGATTCCTCAATGCGACGGCGGGGCCGGCGCAGCGCTCACCGCGGGCGGCACAAACACCTGGCCGTTCACCTTCACGTTTTTCACCACGAGGTTCGTCGTCGGCCCGAGCGCCAGCTTGTCGTCGGCCAGCTTGAGGTCGAAGTTCTCCAGCGTGATGTCGCGCAGCGTGTCGCCGGGATTGCACCGCAGCGAGCCGAGCGTGCGGAACTCGCCGCGCACGTTGCGAATCGTGACGTTGTTCACCGTCCGCGCCGGCGAGGGCTGGCCCTTCAGGTCGAAGAACTGGGTCCAGGGCGCGACGTTCAGGATGCGCCCGCCGCCTCCGCCGCCGGTGAGCGTGATGCCGTCCATCGTGATGTGCTCGTAGTGCTGCGGGGTGTCCGGACGGAGCTTGAGCGTGAGCAGGGTCGCGCGGCCGGAGATCGTGCAGTTGCGCACCGTGACGCGGCGCACGATGGTCGCCTCGCTGCCGCAGGTGACGAGGCCGTTGCCCTCGCCCGCTTCGCAGTCCTCGACCGTGATGTCCTCCACCGGCGGGCTCGTCTCGTCCTTGTCGGCGAAGGGTCCCTTGGTGCCCTTGAGCGCGATGTTGTCGTCGTTGGTCGAGATGTAGCAGCGGCGCACGGTCACGCGCTGCGAGCTGTCGATGTCGATGCCGTCGGTGCTCGGGCCGCGCAGGCCGTTCACCGCGCTCGGGACCGTGATGCGCAGCCCCTCGACCACCACGTCGCGGCAGCGGTAGAGGTGCAGGTTCCAGAACCCGGAGTCCTCGAACGCCAGCCCCTCGACCCGGACATCGCGACACGTATCGATAAACATGAGACGCGGACGCTCGACCTCGAGGTTGGTGCACTTCGGGTTGTCCTTGCGCCGCCGCCAGAACGCCTCCCAGAACGGCACGCCGCTGCCGTTGATCGTGCCCTTGCCGCCGATGCGCACGCGGTCGAGGTTCTGCGCGTTCACGAGCGCCATCCGCCACGGCTCGACGTGCCCCTCGATCCGCGTGTCGCGCTTCGGGTAGTCGGCGAGGTCCGTCGAGCCGAGCAGCACCGCGCCCTCCGCGAGCCAGAGTTCGACGCCCTTTTTCAGAAAAATCGACCCGCTGCGAAACGTCCCCTGGGGGATCTCCACCACGCCGCGCCCCGCCGCCTCCGCGCGGTCGATCGCCGTCTGGATCGCGACGGTGTTGAGCGTCTTGCCGTCGGCGACCGCGCCGAATTCCGTGATGACGAAGCGCCGCGCCGCCGCGTCCTGCGCGACGGCCACGGTCGCCATCGCCAGCAGCACGGCCAGGGGCCGCAACGCACACATCGCAATCGGGGTGGAGAGGGAGTTCATCGGAGGCATAAACCTAACCCATGACCGCCCGCCGCGCGAATGCAGATTCCCGCCGACTCAGACGGTCAGACGCCCGGCGCCACCCGGCCGCGACCGCTGTTGACCTGCCCCCGTTCCCTACCGTCAATTCCCCGCCCCCCTCACCCCACCTCCGCCCATGCGCTCCCTCCGCCTCCTCGTCCTCGCCGCCGCCTTCGTCGCCCCGCTCCTCGCGCGCGCCACCGACGCCCCGCGGCCCAACGTCCTGTTCATCGCCATCGACGACCTCCGCGACTGGGTCGGCTTTCTCCAAAAAAATCCCCAGACGCGCACGCCCAACATGGACCGCCTCGCGAAGCTGGGCACGATCTTCACCCGCGCCTACTGTGCCGCACCCGTCTGCAATCCCTCCCGCGCCGCCCTCATGTCGGGCCTCCGTCCCTTCACCACCGGCGTCTACGAGAACAACAACGACTGGCGCACCGTCATCCCGCCGGAGCTCCCGCTCACCACCGCGTTCCGCAATGCGGGCTACTGGGTCGGCGGCTCCGGCAAGATCTACCACGAGGCCTACGTCCGCCGCAGCGAGTGGGACGACTACCTCGCCCGCGAAGGCGGCGGCAACGGCAACTCCCAGAAGGGCCTCAAGCCCTCCGCCAAGGCCAAGGACGACGGCGTCGGTGGCATCAAGTTCCAGCCGCTCGACAACGAGGACAACGCCCTGCCCGACTACCAGATCACCGACTGGGGCATCGAGCAGCTCGGGAAAAAGCACGACAAGCCCTTCTTCCTCGCCGTGGGCCTCCACAAGCCGCACCTGCCGTGGAACGTCCCGCAGAAATACTACGACCTCTTCCCCGTCGACCAGATCGTGCTCCCGCCCTATCTCGCCAACGACCTCGACGACGTGCCGCCCTCCGGCGTGAAGATGGCCAAGCCCAACGGCGACCATGCCGCCATCGTGAAGTCCGGCCGCTGGAAGGAGGCCGTGCAGGCCTACCTCGCCTCCATCGCCTACACCGACATGAACATCGGCCGCCTCCTCGATGCCCTGGACAAGTCCGCCTACCGCGCCAACACCATCATCTGCCTCTGGGGCGACCACGGCTGGCACCTCGGCGAGAAGGACCACTGGCGCAAGTTCGCCCTCTGGGAGGAGGCCACCCGCGCCCCGCTCATCTGGATCGCGCCCGGCGTCACGAAGCCCGGCACCGTCTGCGACCGCCCGATCGACTTCATGACGATCTACCCGACCCTCACCGACCTCTGTGGCATCCCCACGCCGAAGCACGTCGAGGGCTCCAGCATCCGCGCGCTCCTCGCCGACCCGAAATCCGCGTGGACGCAGCCCGCCGTCACGACCTACAAATTTAAAAACCACGCCGTGCGCGTCGAGGGCTGGCGCTACATCCGCTACGAAAACGGCGACGAAGAACTCTACAACGAGGTCGCCGACCCCAACGAGTGGAAGAACCTCGCCAAGGACCCCGCCTTTGCCGCGAAGAAGGCCGAGCTCGCGAAATTCCTGCCCGACCACGACCACGCCGACATCGGCGGCCGCGAAGGCGCCGGCGCCGAAGACTTCGGCGGCGGGGGCAAGAAAAAGGGCAAGAACAAGAAGGCGCCGTGAGCCGGACAGATCGCAACGGAACGGGTCAGCGTTTCGCGCAGTCCAGCCGCGCATCCGATCGTTCTCGTTCCTCGTTCTCGTAATCGTTCTCTCTCCGAGCGGGGGTTTTCGCCGTATCGGCAGAGAGAACGAAGAAAGACTACGAGAACGAGGAACGAAAAGCTCACGCCTTCCGCCACCAACGCCGTAGCCATCCCCTTCCCGCGCACTCCGCCGCGCCCGCCCCTCCCCCATATTTCCCGAACCACCCGCCCCGCCCGCGCGTCTGGCCAGGTTCCAGTGTGGGTGACCCGCACCGCGGCGCGCGTCTCCGTTTCGGATTTGCGCTCCGCCCCCGGGCCACCCCTCCTTCCCCTTCCATTTCATGTTACCCTTTGCGCTCAGCATTTTCACGGGAGCCTTTCTCCTCTTCCAAGTCCAGCCGCTCATCGGCAAATACATCCTCCCCTGGTTCGGCGGCAGTCCCGGCGTATGGACGACCTGCCTGCTCTTTTTCCAGACCCTCCTGCTCGGCGGCTACGCCTACGCGCATTTCTCCACCAAGCTCCTGAAGCCCCGCAGCCAGGCCGCCCTCCACCTCGGCCTCCTCCTGCTCTCGCTCGCCCTCCTGCCCATCACGCCCAACGAGGCCTGGAAAACCCACGTCAGCGGCGACCCCACGTGGCAGATTCTGCTCCTGCTCACGCTGACGATCGGCCTGCCGTACTTCGTCCTCTCCGCCACCGGTCCGCTGATGCAGCAGTGGTTCAGCGTCACCAACCCCGGCATCTCCCCCTACCGCCTCTACGCCCTCTCCAACATCGGCTCGCTCCTCGCGCTCCTCAGCTACCCGGTCTTCTTCGAGGTGCGGTTCTCCCGCCATGAGCAGGCCGTCATGTGGTCCGTCGGCCTCGGCGTTTTCGTGGTGCTCTGCGGCTTCTGCGCGTACCGCGTCTGGCAAAGCACTCCGGCCTCCGCCCCGGCCCCCGCTCCGGCGCCCGAGGGCTCCGCTCCCGGCAACCCGGCCGCCGACTCCGCCGCCCCCCTCTGGCGCGACCGACTCCTCTGGGTCGCCCTCCCCGCCCTCGCGTCCGTGCTGCTCCTCGCGGTCACCAACAAGCTCTGCCAGGAGGTCGCCGTCATCCCGTTTCTCTGGGTGCTCCCGCTCGCGCTCTATTTGCTGACCTTCGTGATCTGCTTCGACCACGCGCGCTGGTACCACCGCGGGATCTTCTCCGCGCTGCTCGTCGTCGGCATCGCCTGGGTCTCCTCGCTGCTCGACGCCGGCAGCGATGCGCCGATGAAACTCCAGATCGCCGGCTACACCGGCACGCTCTTCATCGCGTGCATGATCTGCCACGGCGAACTCTACCAGCTCAAGCCCGCGCCGCGCCACCTCACCTCGTACTTCCTCTTCATCTCCGCCGGCGGTGCGCTCGGCGGCCTCCTCGTCGCCGTGGTCGCGCCCGCCGTCTTCAACGAATACCGCGAGCTCCAGCTCGGCCTCATCGCCCTCGCCGTGGTCTTCGCCCTCGTGTGCTTCCGGCACCGCAGCCGCACCCTCGTCCTTGGCGCCGCCGCCGGCGCGCTGCTGCTCACGGTCGCCCATCCCGCGCTCACCTCCACCTACGACGGCGGCCACCTGAGCGCGGAGTTCGCCCACTACTCCGCCAAGCACCCCGGCGAATTCCTCGTCCATCTGCCGAGCGAAACCGTCGATTTCTTCCAGAACCACCTCGGGAAAATCGTCACCGGCCTCGCCGCCGAAACCGAGGAGTTCTACAAGTTCCACAAGTGGAAGATCGCGATCGCCCTGGTGGTGTTTCTCGCCTGCGCCCTCGATCTCCGCCGCCGCCGCCTCGTCGCCGAGTGGCGTCTCTCGCTCGGCGCGGTCGTCGTCCTCATGGCCGTCGGCACCGGCTACGTGCTCGTCGAGCAGATGCGCACCAAGGAGACCACCGCCGTCCTCCGGTCCTCCCGCAATTTTTACGGCACCCTCAAGGTCTTCGACTACTCCCCCGACAATCCCGAGGAACACTACCGGCTCCTCATGCACGGTGCGACCACGCACGGACTGCAGTTCGTCAGTCCCGACCGCGCCTTCATGGCGACGTCGTACTACGGACCCGAGAGCGGCATCGGCCTGGCCTTCGCCCACCTTCCGCAGCAGGCCAACAAGCGCTACGCCGTCGTCGGCCTCGGCACCGGTTCGCTCGCCGTGTACGGCAAGGCTGGCGACTACGTGCGCATCTACGAGATCAACCCCGCCGTCGAAAAGCTCGCCCGCGACCCCTTCACCTATCTCGCGAAAAGCCCCGCCAAGCTCGACGTCGTCATGGGCGACGCCCGCCTGGAGATGGAGCACGAGCTCGCGAACCACCAGCCGCAGAACCTCGACCTCATCGCCCTCGACGCCTTCAGCAGCGACGCCATCCCCGTCCACCTCCTCACCAAGGAGGCCTTCGTCACCTACCTGCAACACCTCCGGCCCGACGGCGTGATCGCCGTCCACATCTCCAACCGCTACCTCGACCTCCAGCCCGTCGTCGAACGCCTCGCCGAGGAGTTTGGCCTCCGCACCGCGTGCATCTCCAACGACAACACGGAGAATTGGTATCTCTACGACACGACCTGGATGCTGCTCACGAAGAACAAGGCCTTTCTGGACAAGACGGAGATCTACGTCGCCACCGACGAGCCCAAGAAGAACCCGCGCAAGGCCGCCCTCTGGACCGACGACAACGCGAATCTGTATAGCATTATGAAGTGAGGTCCGGCGCGCGCCGCCGTCGCGAGTTCTGGTAACTGCGAGCGTGAGCGAGTGGCGACCGCCCGCCACCCCACCCGCGCGCCCCGCTGGTACCTTGATCCACCTTGATCTGGTTGGATTTGGTCGGATTCACCCGGATTGCCTCGGAGTCCGCGGACCGCCCACCGCCCGCCTGCCCGGTACCCAACCGCGTGGCCGCCGAACGCGTGGCCACCCTGGCGCACGACGCTCCCGTCCGTCCGTTTCCCGGGCTCAGGACCGCCCCGCCACCCCACCCGCGCGCCCCGCGAGTACCTTGATCCACCTTGATCTGGTCGGATTTGGTCGGATTTACCCGGATTGGATCGGATTCCGCGGACCGCCCATCGCCCGCCCACCCATCGCACATCGGCGCGGCTGCTGCTCGGACCGTAGGCCGCCCGCTCGCGGGCGCTCTCCAGAATCCGGGCGTCGGCGCACAAGGGAAGCCTTCCCTCTGCACGTCGGACCGCCGGCGCCCTCCCTTCCTCTCGCCTGGGTGTCCCGTCGTTCATGTCAGCCGGATCCTTCGGGTCTTCTTTTCCGTGTCTTCCGTGTGTTCCGTGGGCACTACCTTGATCCACCTTGATCTGGTCGGATTTGGCCGGATTGGGTCGGATTCGCCCGGATTCACTGGGATTCACCCGGTGGCGTCGCGACCTCCGCGCGGCCGCGCAGCCGCTCCGCGATTTCGAGCCGGTCCCGCTGCCGACACCAGTCGGCAAACCCGCCCAGCCGCCACGCCGACAGGTTTTGGGGATTGATCGCCCGGCCCCCGAAGTGCTCCGCGAGGACGGCCCGGACCGCCGGTTCGCGATTGAGCCACGCGAGCAGCCCCGGCCCCGGCTCCCCGTCGAGGAGCCGGCCGTTGAGGGCGTCGCGCACGGTGCGCGGGAGCAGGGCAATTTTTCCATTGCGAGTCATGGCAGCCGGTGGGTTGGGCGAATGAAGGATACAAGGCGGAGGGCGGAGGGACCGGGCGGATCGAACCGGCAAGAGAGGAACCCGGCGCGATCCGTCACGGCAACATCCATATTCTTTTTAAGAACAATTTCAATCAAAAATAGTTTCTTAAAGAACAAACAAACCGCCCGACCCCGCCGTTCCGTGCCCTTGCCCGCCGGCGACGATCCGACTTTGGAGTGCGGCGACCCGACGCTGCATGCTTCGGCGCGACCCGGCGCGCCGATGTGGTCGCCCTGGGTTGACGGCTCCCCCTCAGGACACCGCGCCAGGTCGCGGTGCCAGCCCAAGCGGCGCCGGGTCGCCGCACTCCACAGCGTGGAAAAACCCGCCCCGCCTGTAATGGACGCCGCCCCGCCCGCCGGGTAACCTCCGCCGCCTTCACGCCATGGTGCCATTTCTGATCCTGCTTTCGCTCGCCGCCTTCTACGCGACCTACCGGTTGGGCATGCGCATCCGCACGTCACGCGCCGCCCGAAACTGGCCGCAGCATCCCGCCACGATCCTTGAGTCGACGGTCTCCCGGCAGCGGATCAAGCACGGCATCCTCTATAAGATCACCGTCCGCTACGAGTATACGCTCGGCCACCGGCGCACCCTCACGGAGGTGCTGCCCTCACCCTTCGGCACGGACCGCGAAAGCGTCGCCCAATCGCTGGCCACCTTCTTTCAGGTCGGCAGCACCGTGCCAGTCCATGTCGATCCGCAGCGTCCCGATCTCGCCCTGTTGCACCCCGACATCGATGAGGGCGTCTGGACCCGCTTCGGCCTCACGCTCTCCTTCGGCGTGGGCACGCTCGTCGCGATTTTCTGGGTGTGACCGGAAGCACGAACCCAGTTCGCGCCGGCCGCGTCCCAGCGCCCTGATCGCAACCCGGCCCCCCCCCGCCCTCACCCCCCGCCCAGCTTCGCCAGCACTTCCTTCAGCTTCGCGTGGAGGACCGGCGTCTCGCCCTGGGCCTTCGCAAACTCCCGCTCGGTGAGCCGCAGCTTCGACGCGTCGGTGTGCGCGATCTGCGTGCCGTCCACCGGGCTGAGGAACGCCAGTGTGGCGCCGGGCCCCTGCTTGAAATCGTATTCGCCCGCCGCGTCGTTTTTCCACGCGTCGAGACCCGTCTCGATCTTGAGGCTGCCCGCCGGGGTGTCGTTGTCGCGCGGCTTGAGCAGCATGCCGTAGATGAGGAACTCCGCCGCCAGCGGCGTCGCGCGCTTCTCCAGCGCCGCCGTCGCCACCGTGCAGGCGCGCAGCGATTTTGGGGCGCAGCGCTCCGTCTTCAGCATCACGATGATGCCCTTCTTCCGCTCGCCCGCCGGCAGGGCCGCCATGCGCCGCTCGAAATCGGCGCGGATCTGCTTCGGCGTCCACAGCGTCGCGCTCATCGGCAGGATGTTTTCGCAGTCGCCAAACGGCACGCCCACCGCGTCCGGGTAACAATAGAGCGTGTTGGCCGTATAGACCTCGCCGCGGTAGCCGCCCGCAAATTCCAGCGCCGCCTTCGGGCCGAACTTCGCGGCCGCCGCCGCCACCACTGCGGGCCGTGATTCCACGATCACCGGCCGCTCATCCCGCTTCCGGACCTCCGCCGCGTTCACACCGACGGCCAACGATCCAAATGCAAATCCGATCACGACAATACCACGGGGAAACGGGGTCAATTTCATGGGGTGGGGTCGCAACCGAAACCTTGGGGAGGGCGCGAGGGAATCTCGCCGGTTGCACCCAGAAGCTATGCCCGCCCGCCGACGTGAGTCCACCGGAAATCCGGCGGATGACAGTATCCGTCCGCCGACCGTCCGGCCCGGCCGGACACGCTAAGGCAGCACGTAGAGCTCGACCAGGGCGTCGCCCAGGGCTCCGTCGACGCCGGTAAGCTGGGCGGAGTACGCGCCGGGCTCGAGGGTCACGAGCAGGGCGGCGTCCTTGGAATCCGCGGCGGCCAGGGGGAAGGCGCCCGCGGCGGCGAAGGCCGCCCGCAGTTCCGCGCCGCCGGCCCACTGGTCGTTGCGCACGAGCACTTCGCCCGAACCCGCCCGGATCAGTTCTAGCCGGGGGGCCGCCAGCGCCCCGCTCAGGCCAAAGGCCGCCAGGGAGGGACCGACCGCGCGGATCAACAGCGTCGTGCGCGCCTGCCCCGCGAGCACAAAGCCGGCGGCGATACGGTCGTCGCGGGCGCCGAGACGCGCGCGGGCGGACACGTTGACCAGCCGGTTCGTCGGCGCCGGGTCGGCATGATAGAGTTCGAGGAGGACGGCACCGGTGGCATTGCTCGCGCTGACCGCCTCGGCCGAAAACACCGTGCCCTCCACCGCACTATATAACGCTGCGTCCGCACTGCCCGCCGCGAGCGCGAAGGCGCCGAGCCGCCGGGCCTCGTCGGCGACGCGCGCGGCGTCCGGCGCGGCGCTCCAGCCGCTGTTGCTGGACGCGGGGAGCGTGCGCAGGACCGTGAGGCGCGGATCGGCCAGGCCGTCCCGGACGCCGAACTGCCCGAGACCGGGCCCGATGGCGCGCAGCAGCACGACCGAACCGCGGCCCACGATGCCGTGCCCGAGCGTGACGGAGGGCGCGGCCGGACTGAGCGTGGCGCGCACGGAAAAGTTGGCGAGGCGGCTGAGATACAGGAGGGCCGGGGCGCTCGTTTCGCTGCCGGCGCGGTCGCTCACGACGAGCGTATAGCTGCCCGCGTCCGCCGCGCTGGCGACCGTCACCGTCAGGCTGCCCGTCGTCGCACCGGGCAGCGGCGCGCCGTTCTTCTGCCACTGAAACGTGGGCTGACCTCCGCCCAAGGTGGCGCTCAGCGTCACGGTCTGCCCGATCTGCACAAACTGACTCTGCGGCTGCGTCCGGAAATGGCCGGATTGGGCCCGGGCGGGAGCCGCCAAGCCCAACAGCGTCGCGCCCGCGACCAGCCCTCGTCGGAGGAAACTCCACCCGGACGGACCGGCGCGTCGCCCTTGGGCCCGGAAAGCGAGGCCACCGCCGACGGCCTCGTCTGCGCCACGAGCGGCTACCGCGGGCAATTTCGTCTGGGCAAGGCAATATGGGGACGGGGTCATGCGTTCGCGCGGGGGTGACGAAGTGTCTGCGCGTTTCCCCCCGCCATGACAAGCGCAAGGAGGATCGACGCCCGGCCGATCCCGCTCGCCGGCTCGTACCTCGCCCCGACACACCTGTGCCACGATGCCCTTGGCGAGGCTCCGGCGGCGGAGAATGGCGGCTGGGCCCATCGCCGGCAGATCGGGCCGGGGCGCGGACATTCCGCTGCCGGAACGGCCGGCTTCGCCGCCCACCCGACCTCTCCCGCCCGCCATCGCGCCGCACCCCAGCTGGCAACCATTGCGACCCGGAAGCGAAACTCCCGTGCCGCCGGTCTCATCGCGGCATCTTCCAGGCCGGAGGCGCGGCCCGATCCAAGCCGGCCAGCAGATCCTTCATTTGGGCTTCCCCGGCACGACTCGCTGTATTCGACCACCGGTGACGCCGCCGCCGGTGAGGCCGAGACACGCCAACCACCGAACCCATCTGAAAACCGCCGGCGCTCGCCTCACAGTTCCGCGATCTTCACGTTCCGATACTCGCACTTCATCTCCACGCCGGGGTGGATCTGCAGGCCGAGGGGGGCGGCGCCGGAGAATTTCGCATCGGTGTACTCGGAGGCCTTCTTGCCGTTGATCCAGCAGGTGAAGGTCGTGCCCTTGGCCTGGATCCGGAAGGTGTTCCACTCGCCCTGCGGCTTCATCAGCTTGGCGGCCTCCTTGGCCTGGCCGGCCTCGGGATAGGCGGGCTTGCCGCCGGTGTAAAACGACCCGGTCATGTCCACCTTCAGGCTGCCCGAGACGCCGAGCTGGAGCTGGATGCGGGGCTTGCGCATCTCCAGGCCGGTGTCCACGCCGCGCTCCGTGG
>JAPLTR010000044.1 GCA_026398065.1 Verrucomicrobiota bacterium
CTGCCCGAGTACCACACGGTCCTGCAGACGCGCGTGGCGTACTACTTTGGCAACCAGTCGCCCGGTCAGGTCTCGGTCGCGTTCATCCAGGACGAGGGCAAGAACTTCACGCTCACGCGCACCTTCACCGCCCAGGAATTCGGCGTCGAGGACCCGGACTACGCCGCTTATCTCTTCACCTCGAAGTCGAACGACCCGGCGCCGCAGAAATACCGGAACTTCGATTTCAACTACACGCAGACACTGGGCTTCCTGCCCAGCCCGTACCTGAAGGGGCTCGGTGTCGGCCTGACCTACAGCCGCTCCTACGCGAACCAGATGCGCAACAACCTCGCGCCCCACCGCGCGACGGCCTCGCTCAGCTATAACTACAAGCGCTTCAACGGCCGCATCGGCGCGATCTGGATCGACGAGCGGCGGATCGACAGCGTCGACTACCGCTATTACGGAGCGATGACGAAGCTCGATATTTCCGCGACCTTCCGCCTGAACCGCTATGCGTCGCTCTACATGCAGGTCCGCAATCCCACGAATCAAAAGGACCTCTACTACGAGAGCTACCCCGGCGACCCCAAGCGCCGCGTCCTCCGCCTGATGGAAGAGTACGGCGACAACTGGGTCTTCGGCATCAAGGGCCAGTTCTAGACCGCAGGGCGGGCCGCCCCGTTTTCGTCTTTTCTTCTCGGCCAGCGCCAGCCTTCGGGCTGGCGCTTTTTTTGCGGGCAGCCGGATCGGGCGCCGCCGGGCGCGCGGCCGTGCTCGGTGGGTGAGTTGCCTCCGGACGTGGCTAGGGGGTGTTCACCCCCCTAGCCGTGGGCAGGGGCAGAGCCCATAGTCCGCCATGAACATTGTGCCAGTTTGGAGGCCGGGAAGATCAGCCGACGTTTTGGGCTGATCCCTCTCCATGGCACTTCCCCAAGATACCCTTCCCCAGGACATCCTGATGATCGAGGACAGCGCGACGGATGCGGAGCTCGCACAGCGGGCGTTTCAGCGCGCGAAGATCGCCAATCCCTTCAAGGTCGTGGCGAGCGGCGAGGAGGCGCTGGCGTATTTGCGGGGCACCGGGGCCTACGCGAAGCGCGGCCCGACCCGGCCGCTGCTTATTTTGCTGGATCTCCAGCTGACAAAAATGTCGGGCCTCGATTTTCTGCGCGAGATCAAGGGCGAGGTCAGCACTGGGGACATCCCCGTCGTCACGCTGAGCATGACGCGGAGCGCACCGGCCATCGTGATGTGCATCAAGCTCGGCGTGGAGCAGCACATCATCAAGCCCGTGGATTTCAAGGCGCTCGTCCGGGTCACGAAGAAACTGAAGCTGCCCCTCATGTTCATGTCCACGGCCGCGCCCGAGGCGGCGTTGGCCTCGTCCGGGAAAACGAAATGAAGCCCTCGGTCGCCCCATGACCGCTCTCGGCGCGCCCGGGCGGGAAGACGCGGTCGTCGGCGCCCTCGATGAGATCCTGATGGTCGAGGACAGTCCGACCGACGCGGAGCTGGCATTGCGGGCGTTCAAGCTCGCGGCGTTTGCCAACCCGGTCGTGGTGGCGACGAGCGGCGAGGCGGGTCTCGACTATCTGCTCGGCACGGGTGCCTACGCCGACCGCGGGCCGACGCGCCCCCGGATGATCCTGCTGGACCTGAACCTGCCGAAGATGTCCGGCGTCGATTTTCTCCACCGCGTGCGCGCCGAGGGGCGTACGCGCGACATCCCGGTGATCATCCTGAGTCTGTCGGAACGCGACCGCGACGTGACGGCCTGCATCCACCTCGGCGCGGAGGCCTACCTCGTGAAGCCGGTCAATTTCGAGAACTTCGCGCGGATCGCCACGGGGTTGAAGGTCCGCCTGACCCTGGTCGAGCGCCCCCGGCACGGCCGGTCGAGTGGGTGGATTCTCAGCGGTTCCCCGGCGCCGGTGGAAGCGCGGCCCGCCGCCGCGCCCGCCGCCCCGGGGTCCGATCATTGAAAACCGCGCACAAAGTCTCGGTCCTGATCGCGAGCGCGGCCCTGCTGCTGGCGCTGGGCGTGGCCGTGACGTTCTGGGCTTTCATCCGGATCGAGCGGGCGGCGGCGGCGCGGGAGGAGGTCTTCGGCATCCTGAACCGCGCGGACGATCTGCTGTCGGCGCTGAAAGACGCCGAGACCGGGCAGCGCGGTTTCCTGCTGACGGGGGACGAGGCGTTTCTCGAGCCCTACCTTTCCGTGCGCGACAACGTCACCGGACACCTCCGGGAACTGCGCCAGCTCACGCGGATCGAGGCCGCGCAAAACCATCTCGCGACGGTGGCGCCGCTGATCGATGCCAAGCTGGTGGAACTGGCGGGGCTCGTCGCCTTGCGCCGGCAGAACGACCTGGCGGCCGTGACCGCGCGGGTGGGTGGCGGCGAGGGCAAGCGGCTGATGGATGCGATCCGCGCCGAGATGAAGGCCTTCACGCAGATCGAGGGAGCCGCGCTCGCCGAACGCGAAGCCCAGTTTCAATCGGATCTGTCGCGGCTCTTTGTCGTGATCGTCGTCGCCAGCGTGGTGGCGGTGCTGTTTGCCCTCGGATTTGCCTACTCGGTCCAGCGCGAGATGCAGCGCCGGCTGGGCGAGGTCGTGCATCGCGAAACCGAACGCCTGCTCGGGCTACAACAGGAGTCGAACCGCCTTCTGGGAGAGGCGAACGCGCGGCTGCAGGAGCGCGAGCGGGCGCTGACGACGTCGCTGAAGGAAAACGGCGACCTGAAGACCGCGCTCGACGAGCACGCGATCGTGGCGATCACCGATGCCAAGGGGCGCATCACCTCGGTCAACGACAAGTTCTGCGCGATCTCCCAATACACGCGCGCGGAGCTGCTGGGCCAGGACCACCGCCTCATCAACTCGGGGCACCATGCCAAGGAGTTCTTCGCCGGGCTGTGGAGCACGATCACCGCCGGGCGGGTCTGGCACGGTGAGATCAAGAACCGGGCGAAGGACGGTTCGTTCTACTGGGTGGACACGACGCTCGTGCCGTTTCTCGGCGCGGACGGCCAGCCCGCCCAGTACGTGGCGATCCGGGCCGACATCACGGCAAGAAAGAATCACGAAGCCGCCGCCGCCCGGCTGGCCGCCATCGTGACCTCGTCGGACGACGCCATCATCGGCAAAACCCTGCAGGGCGTGGTGACGAGCTGGAATCCCGGGGCGGAAAAGACGTTCGGTTACCTCGCGCGGGAAATGGAGGGCCAGTCGATCACACGGCTCATTCCCCCGGACCGCCAAGCGGAGGAGACGGACATTCTGGACCGGATCGGGCGCGGGGAAAGCGTGCGGCACTTCGACACGGTGCGGCTGCACCAGGACGGGCACGCCATCGATGTCTCGGTCACGGTGTCGCCGATCCGGGACGCCGCGGGCCGCGTCATGGGCGCCTCGAAAGTGGTCCGCGACATCTCGGAGCGCATTCGGGCGGAGGCGGCGGTGCGGGAGGGAGAGGAGCGGTTTCAGAACATGGCCAACTCCATGTCCCAGCTCGCCTGGATCGCCCGGGCCGACGGGTTCATCTTCTGGTACAACCGCCGCTGGTACGAATACACGGGCAAGACCCCGGCGGAAATGGAGGGCTGGGGCTGGCAGAGCGTGCAGGACCCGCGGATCCTGCCGGAGGTGATGGTGAAGTGGCCGGCCGCCATCGCGGCCGGGACGCGTTTCGAGATGGAGTTCCCGCTGCGGGGCGCCGACGGGAGCTTCCGCATGTTTCTGACGCGCGGGGAGCCGTTGAAAGATTCGACCGGCCGGGTCGTCCAGTGGTTTGGCACCAACACGGATGTGACGGCGTTGAAGCAGGCCGAGGCGGATGTCCGGCTCCTCAACGCGGAGCTCGAACAGCGGGTGGCGGAACGCACGGCGGAGCTGCTGGCCGCAAACAAGGAGCTGGAGTCGTTTTCGTATACGGTGTCGCACGATCTGCGCGGACCGGTGCGGGCGATCGACGGATTTTCCCATGCCGCGATGGAGGATTTCGGGACGCTGCTGCCGGACGAGGGCCGCCGCTACCTCCGGATCATCCGGGAGTCCGCGCTGCGGATGGGGGCGTTGATCGACGACCTCCTGGCCTTCGCCCAACTCGGCCGCCAGGACCTGACGAAGCAGGCCATCGACACCGCGGACCTCGTCCGCACGGTGCTCGAAGAACTGGGGTCGCCGTGGACCGAGCGGGAGGTCGCGGTGCGTGTCGATGCGCTGCCGGTGAGTTTCGGCGATCCGGCGCTGGTGAAGCAGGTCTGGATCAATCTGCTGTCGAACGCGCTGAAGTACACGGGCAAGCGGGCGCGGGCGGAGATCGAGATCGGCAGCACCCGGCGGGGCGGGGTGGACACCTTCTTTGTCCGGGACAACGGCAGCGGCTTCGACCTGCGGTACGCCGGCAAGCTGTTCGGGGTCTTTCAGCGCCTGCACCGGGACCAGGATTTCGAGGGCACGGGGGTCGGCCTGGCCATCGTGCACCGGATCGTCCTCCGTCACGGCGGGCGGGTCTGGGCGGACGCCGCGGTCGATCGCGGCGCGACATTTTTCTTCACTCTGGAAAAGGACACCCAACCATGAACTCCACCGCCGCGCCCGAACTGCTCCTCGTGGAGGACAACGATCTCGATCTCGAACTAACCCTGCGCGCCCTGCGCCAGGCCAAGCTCGCGAACCACATCCAGGTCGCCCGCGACGGCGTCGAGGCGCTGGAGTTCCTCTTCTGCGAGGGCCCGCACGCCGGCCGCCGGATCGCCGATGCGCCGAAGGTGATTCTGCTCGACCTCAAGCTCCCGCGCGTCGACGGGCTCGAGGTGCTGAAACGCATCAAGGCCGATCCGCGCACGAGCACGATTCCCGTGGTCATGCTCACCTCCTCGAAGGAGCAGCGCGATGTGCTCACGAGCTACCAGACCGGGGTGAACGCCTACATCGTGAAGCCCGTCAGCTTCGAACGGTTCTCCACCGCCGTCCGGGACCTCGGCCTGTTCTGGCTGCTCCTGAATGAGCGGCCGGC
This sequence comes from Verrucomicrobiota bacterium, assembly GCA_026398065.1. Taxonomy (GTDB): domain Bacteria; phylum Verrucomicrobiota; class Verrucomicrobiia; order Opitutales; family Opitutaceae; genus GAS368. The sequence continues at coordinate 5,007 of JAPLTR010000044.1, forward strand.
GACCGGCTAGGGGTGCCCATGGGTCGCTGACCTCCCGGAGCCTTCGCTTGGTCACCGCCGCTCGGAATCGGGGTCTGAGCTGAGGCACCATGAATCCCGCGAATGAGCCCCACGATTTCCCGGTGGTCTGCGTGGGCGGGTCGGCCGGCGGCCTCGATGCGTACATCCGATTGCTGCAAAATCTGCCGCCCGATCTGGGCGTGGCCGTCGTCATCGTCAATCACCTGCGAAGCGTGGCCACCCGGCTCCACGAAATCCTCCCGCGCTTCACCGCGATGCCGGTCGAGCTGATCACGGACCGGCTGCTGATCCGGCCGAACTGTGTCTTCATTATTCCCGCACAGCGGGACCTGCACGTGTTCCGGGGCGAATTCCGCCTCAAGCCGATCTCCAAGCCGCGGGGCTGGCCCGATGTGATCACAGTCTTTCTCGGCTCGCTGACCCGGCACTGGGCGGGCCAGCTCGTCGCGGTCATTGTCTCGGGCTACGATGGGGACGGGGCCGCCGCGCTGTGCGGCATCAAGGAGGTGGGCGGGATCACCATCGCGCAGAAGCCGGACACCGCCAGCCAGCCGGACATGCCCGAGAGCGCGATCGCCAGCGGGTGCGTCGATCTGGTGCTGTCGCCCGAGGAGATCGCCCGGGAACTGGCCCGGATCGTGCGGCCGTCGAAGGCGATGGTGCCACGGGCCTGAAGCCGCCCGGCAAATCTGCCATCGGGCACCGTCACAGCAACTGACAGGCTTCGCCGAAATCGAGGCGGGGGCCACGCGGATAAAGTTTCGTGGCGTCGCCATAGCCGAGGTTGCACAGGAAATTGGATTTGACGGCGCCGGCGGCGATGAACCCCCCGGCGGCCGTGCCGGTCCAGGGACCGGCGGCGGGGAAAAACTCCTGATCAACCTTCGCATTGTCGAAACCGGACATCGGCCCGCAGTCGAGACCGAGCGAGCGCGCCGCCAGCATGAAGTACGCGCCCTGCAGGCTGCCGTTGCGCAGGGCCGTGGCGTCGGCCAGGGCCGGCGACTGGGCGAACATCTCCCGGGCCCCCGGCATCGCCGGAAAGAGCCGGGGCAGGAGTTCGTAGAACTTCGCGTCGTAGGCGATGATCGCGGTGACGGGCGCCTTCATCGTCTTGTCGACATTGCCCGGCTGGAGCGCGGGCCGGAGCCGCTCCTTGGCCGGCTGGGTGCGCAGGAAGAGGATGCGGACGGGGCAGCAGTTGGCGCTCGTCGGACCCCATTTCATCAGGTCGTAAAGCTGATGCAGCAGATCGTCCTCGACCAGCCGGTCCAGCCAGACGCTGTGGGTCCGGGCCTGCCGAAAGAGGGTGTCGCAGGCGTCTTCGCTCACGTGGTGGGGGGTGGGTTCTGGTGAGCGGGAGGTCATGGAGTGGGGGGGGCTGCGCCCGGGTTTTGGGGCGGTTCAACACGTTTGTGTGGGCTCAGCTTAGGCCCGGGATCGCGCATCCCCAATGGGGTCATCACCCGCGCTGCGTCGGCGCGACTCGCGGCGTCGCGCTCGTCGAACGCTACGAGGTGCCGTAGGCCGCCGCTTCGCGCTGCGCCAACGCGGAGCGGAGGATCGGCAGCAACGCCGCCGTAGTGTAGGGCTTGCAGAGAAAGTGGCGGAGGCCTGCCTCCGCCGCCTTGATCTGGTTGTTGTTGTCGTTCAAGCCGCTGGCGGCGACGACCACCACGTTGGGATCGAGGTGTCGCAGGGCCGAGATGAGAGCCAGGCCATCCATCACGGGCATCATCAGATCGGTCAGCACCAGCGCGATGTCCGCGCGGTGCTCGTGGTACAGCGAGAAGGCGCTGGCTCCGTCGGGGGCGGTGAGGA
>JAPLTR010000422.1 GCA_026398065.1 Verrucomicrobiota bacterium
CTGCCAGCCGTGCCTGCACGAACCGCGTGCGTTCCTCGCTTACATCTCTCGTTTTCCAGGGCATACCCGCCCCTGTAACGTGTCAGCGATCTGTGCGCAAAATGTGTCAGCGATGTGCGCGCACGTGCCGGAGAGCCGTCCCTACCTACCCTCATCGCTCGGAGCCCCGGCCCTCACACCTTCACCGCGACCTTCTTCCCCGTGCGCGCCGCCTCGAAAATCGCCTCGATGATCACGAGGTCGCGCCGACCCATCTCGCCCGGCACGCGCGACTCGCGGCCCTCGCGCACGCACTCCGCAAAGTTGTCCATCTGCAGCGCCTGCTGGTTCACGAAGGGCTCGTACACCACCGGGCCCGTGCTCGTGTCGACCACCGTGCCGCGGTACGTGAACGCCTTCTGCTTGAACTCCCACCAGCTCTTCGGCCCCTCCGCGCGGAAGGTGTCCTTGCCGCCGACGTAGCTCGTCACGAACTCCGCCTTCGCCCCGTTCTTGAACTCCATCGTCCACTCGATCGTCTCCTCGACGCCCGCGCCAAACTGCTCCGGTTTCGTCTTCGGCAGTTCCTTCGCCGTCACCGCGACCGGGGCCGCGTCGAGCGCGCCGCCGCCGAGCGTCGTGCCGCCGTACGCCATGCACGCGCCCTGGATCAGGTACACGCCGAGGTCCATCATCGGCCCGCCGCCGGCGAGTTTCTTGTCCGCGCGCCACGCGCCGGGTCGCAGCGCAAAACCACGGTTCCCCGTCATCTGCAGAAACGGCCCGAACGCCGGGTCCTTCGCGCGCCGCATCATCTCCCGGTGGTAGGGATCGAAGTGCAGCCGATAGCCGACGGAAAACTTCACCTTCGCCGCCTTGCAGGCCGCGAGCATCGCGTCGCACTCGGCCACCGTGTTGCCGAGCGGCTTCTCGCAGATCACGTGCTTGCCCGCCTTCGCCGCGGCGATCACGTCGCGCACGTGCAGGCCGTTCGGGGTGACGACGTACACGATGTCGATGTCCTTGTTGTCCGCCATTTGCCCCATCGTGTCATAGCTGTAGATCGCCTTTTCGGAGAAGCCGTAGTCCTTCGCCCACTGGGCGCCCTTTTCGCGCGAGCCGGTCACCACGCCCGCGAGGCGGCACTGTTCGGTCACTTTTAGCGCCGGCCCGAGCTGGCCCTTGCTGTAGCTGCCGAGGCCGACGAGCGCGACGCCGAGTTTCTTCCCGGGCGGTTGATCCGCCCCGCGCGCCGACGAGGCGAGAGCGAGGCCGGCGGCGCCGACCGAGAGCTGACCGAGAAACGTGCGGCGGGAAACGGGGGGAACGCGAAGTGAGTTCATGGGTAAACGGGGGACCTGAGCGGGGAGGGGACGGGCGCGCCGATGCTTGGGCTCCACCCCGCAAAGACAAGGCGTGACCTGCTCGCATCGTTAAACGGCGTTGAGTTTTTCCGCCGCCCCGCGAAGGTGCCCCGGTGGCCCGCGCCCAACCCAAATCACTGGAGCCCCTCTCTCCCGACCGGGTGCTCGACCGCATCGCCGAGGCCATCTCGGTCGGACTGGAACCCGCGAAGCTCCGTGCGTTTCCGCCCTGGACGCAGCGCGTGATGCGAATTCTCAAAGACCAGTTTGTGCCGCGCGAGTTCGCATCGATCCTCGCCGCCGACCAGTCGATCTTCGCCGAGGGCATCGCGGTCGCGATGGCCGCCAAGGCCCGCGACCTGAAATCCGTGACGGGAGGCGGCGCCGGGCAGTTTGCCGGCCGGCTGGCCACGCGCCTCGCCCTGGACCCGAAGACCCAGGACGTCGCGCAGCAGGTGGAAACCGGCGGCCTCGCGATCTCGGACGACTACCAAAAACACGTCATGGGCCGGCTCTTCGCCGCCGACGTCGGCGAGCGCCGCGCCTTCGTCGAGGGCCTTGCCGTCGGCAACCGCCTGCCCGAGCTGTTCGACCATCAGGCCCAGCGCAGCGCCACCGACGCCTCGGGGATCTATCTGACGCTCTGGCTCTACTGGCCGGAGATCGCGAAGATGAACAGCGTGGGCGAAGTCGCCCACGCCTTGGAGCCGTTCTTCGCCACCAACAAGAATCTCGCCGGCACGCACTGGGACGAACGCGTCCGCAAGCTCGCCAACCGCATCGGCCTCAGCTTCCGCGCCAAGCAGACCCGCCGCCGGAAGAAGTAGGGCGGGCTTCGGCCCGCGCTGACGCGCTGAACACGAAAAAAGCGTGGTGCCCATGATCGCCGCTCGGGCTGCCTGATCGGGGGAGGTTGTCCTCAAGAGGTCCATCCGCGGGCGTCAGACCGGCGACCGGATCTTTCTAATTATATACTTTGTTGTTGATTTATGTTCTAAAAAACAACATATTTGTCCTCAACCCTCCACCCGCATCCTCCCATGAACCCGGATCGAAACGGATGCCGTCCGTCGCGAGACGCCACCGCATCTCCCGGCGGGAACGCGGCAGCGCGCGCGAAGGCGCGCCCTCTTTCACCGCCGCCCCGCCCGTCCCAAACGGCCCGCCCGCCGCATCCGGCCAAATCCAACCAAATCCAAGTAAATCCAACCTCATCCCGCCGCCGGCCGGAAACGGTCCGCCGAGTCTCCGGAAGCCTGCCGCCTCCGTCCACCTGGTTTGTCCCCGCCCGGGTCGCACTTCAGCGCGGATCCCGCGGGCCGCTCATCAAGGGCGATCAAGGCATTTCAAGGCAAATCAAGGCATTTCAAGGGTCATCAAGGCAGATCAAGCCTCTTCCCTGTCCATCCGGCCCCGGTCCCAGCCCCCGATTTCGGGGGTGGGTGGGGCAATCGGTCCCGGGCGCTTACTTCACCACCGGCTTCAGCACGATGTTCCGATAGGACACCGCACCATGATCGCCCTGCAGATAAAGCGGACCGGGCTTGAACTCGTCCGACCACATCGCGCCACCCGTGCAGCCCATGATCGGCTGGTTGTCGATGATCTTGGTGCCGTTGAGGATCACGGTCACGTGGCGGTCCACGAGGGTCATATCAAGGGTCTGCCACTCGCCCGGGGGCTTTTCCGCGGCAACGCTCGGCGTGATGCGGCTGTAGAGTGCGCCCATGTTGTGGGAGTCGAGGGCCTTGCCGTAGGAGTCGAAGACCTGGATCTCATAGATGCCGCGGAGGTAGACGCCGCTGTTACTGCCGGCCGGGACGCTCACTTCGAGCTTCAGGTTGAAATCCTCGAATTCCGCCTCGGTGCGCAGGTTGGCGGTGCGCTTCGCCGGCTGGCCGGCCTCGTGTTTGGGCGGGAGGTTGGACAGCACGCCGCCCTCGACCTTCCACGCGCTGTCGACATTCGGCTCTTTCACTTTCCAGCCGGTCAGGTCCTTGCCGTTGAAGAGCGTGACGGGGGCGCCGAACTTCACCTTCGTCAGGTCCGGACGCGGGGGGAGGGCCGGGATGCGCTGGCCGGTAAACTCGGAGGAGTCGTAGCCGCTGCTGTTCGCCCGCGGCGCGAGGCGGGTGAGCTTGAGGTTCTTGCCGTCGACGAGCTTGGCGGTGATGGCCTCGGTGAACTGCTGGGTGCGGACGACCTTGCCGGCGGCATCCTTGCGGACCACGTCATTCGTGCGCGTTACGAACAGCGTGTCCTCGGAGATCACGACGCTCGACACGGGGAGCACGCTGCCGCCGCCCCAGAGGATCGAGCCGTCGTAGTAGCCCTTTTCCTTTTTGACCTCGAGCCAGCCGGCCGCGCCGTTCGGGAGCGTCAGCGCCCAGCGGCCGAGGAAGTCTTCATTGGGCGCCGCCGCGAGCCGGCCCGTCCCGAGCGCGACGCCGAGCGCCGCGAGTTGCAACACCACCTGGACCAAACGTGAGGTTTTCATTGGTTGAAGAAAAGCACCCGCGACTCTGCGCCCTCCCGCCGCCAAGGCGAGAAACAATCGGCTCGCCCCGTATCCGACCCCCCGCGTTATTCGTCCTACCCCGCACCCCATGACGTCCCCCCGCTTTTCCCTGCTGGCCGTTTGCCTCGCCCCGCTCGCCGCGACCGCCTTCGCCGCCCCGGCGCCGCGCGCCGTCACCTTCGAGAAGCTCACGCTCACCTCCGAGTACTGGTGCGACGGGGTCAACGCCGCGGACATCAACGGCGATGGAAAAATGGACATTGTGGCCGGACCTTTCTGGTACGCCGGGCCGGATTTCAAAACCCGCCACACCTTCTGCGAGCCGGTGCCGCAGGAGCTGGAAAAGAATCCGACCAACTCGATGTTCTCCTTCATCGCCGATTTCAACGGCGACGGCCGGCCGGACATCCTCGTGCTCGGCCGCGTGCTGTTTCACCAGGCGTTCTGGTATGAGAATCCTGGCGCGGCCGAGGCCACCAAGCCCGATGCCCGCTGGAAAAAGCATTTCGTGGCCAACCGCGTGTTCGGCGAATCACCGCTCTTCACCGATGTCGACGGCGACGGCCGCCCCGAACTCGTCTCCATCTCCGGCGACACCGCCGCCGACAAGATCAAGCAGTGGGGCTGGTACGCGCCCGACCGCTCCGATCCGAACAAGCCGTGGAAATTTGTCCCCGTCACCGAGAAGGGCGACTTCAACCACTACTATCATGGCGAGGGCATCGGCGACCTCAATGGCGACGGCCGCGCCGACCTCGTCCTCAACGAGGGTTGGTGGGAACAGCCCGCGAAGGGCGCGCCCGCCGGCACGCTCTGGAAGAAACACCCGTTCACCTTTAGCTCCGACCGGGGCGGCGCGCAGATCCTCGTCTGCGATGTCAACGGCGACGGCCGGGCTGACGTGGTCACCGCGCTCAACGCCCATGGCTGGGGCCTCGCGTGGTTCGAGCAAAAACGCGATGCCGCCGGCGAGATCACCTTCGTCGAGCACAAGCTGATGGGCACGCGCGAGGAGGAGAAGAAATACGGCGTCGCCTTCTCGCAGCCGCATGCCCTCACGCTCGCCGACCTCGACGGCGACGGCCTGCCTGACGTGATCACCGGCAAGCGCCGCTGGGCCCATGGCCCGACGGGCGACATCGAGCCGATGGCCGCGCCCGTCAACTACGCCTTCCTCCTCCGCCGCGACGCCGCCGCGCCCGGCGGCGCGCGCTATGTCCCGCAGCTCATCGACGACGCGTCCGCCCTCGGCACCCAGGTCGAGGCCGTCGATGTGAATGGCGATGGGATTCCCGACGTCCTGACGGCGTCCAAGCTCGGTGTCTTTGTCTTCCTTACGAAACGGAAATGAAATCCGCCCGCTCCACGTTCACCCTGCTTCTCGCCCTCGCGCCGCTCGCCCTCCGGGCCCAGCCCGTCCTCGCGCCCGGCGAGGTGCTGATCGAGCGCGCGATGCTCCCGGACTCCCGCGCGGGCAGCTTCGCCTTTGGTCTGCCCGGCGGCATCAGCTTTTGCTACGACCCGACGCGCGGCGGGCTCAACTACGCGTGGACCGGCGGGTTCATCGACCTCACCAACGTCCGGCCCGTGAACAAGCTCATCAAGCCCGCCGGCCTGATCGGCACGGTCGTCTATCGCGAAACCGGCCCGTCGCCCCTCCGCCGCGGCGACGCCACGCATGAGCCGGTGGTCGAATTCAAGGGCTACACGCTTCGCGACGCCGCGGTCGAGCTCCGCTACACCGTCGATGGCGTGCCGGTCAGCGAGGAGATCCGTGCCCGTCCCTCCGGCGACGGCCTCGTGCGCCGGTTCCGCTTCGACCGCGCCGGTGCCGACGCCCAGTGGTTCTATGTGGTCGCCGGCCGGCCCTCCACGACCCTCACCAAGGACGCTGCCGGCGTGCTCACCCTCGACGTTCCCTTCGAAAAACGCGCCCCATGATTTCCGTCCTCCGTCATCGTCTCGGCCTCGCGTTTCTCGCGCTCGCGGCCCTCTCGGTCGCGCCCACCACGCGCGCCGGCTATCGCATCGAGAACGTCACCCGCCCTGCCGAGATGCGGGGCGGTGTGATCGCCATCGGTTTTTCGCCCACTGGCACGCTCGTCGTCACCACGCGCTACGGCGAGGTCTGGATGCGCAACTCCGCGGGTGCGTGGCGCTGTTTCGCGCGCGGCCTCAACGAGCCGCTCGGTCTTGTCGTCGAGTCCGATCGGGTCGTCTATGTCGCGCACCGTCCCGAGCTCCTCAAGGCCACCGACACCGACGGCGACGGTCGCGCCGACACGTTTGACGCGATCGCGAACCAGTGGGGCATCTCGAACAATTACCACGAGTTTTTCTTCGGCCTCCGGCGCGACCCGGCGGGCAATTTCTACGGCGTCATCGGCCTCACCTCGTTGGGCGACAAGCTCACCGTGACCCAGGACGAGGTACGCGGGAAACTCAACACGGCGCCCATCCTCGAATCCGCCGGCCACATCGCCGACCTGCCGTATCGCGGCTGGGCGGTGAAGATCTCGCCCGACGGAAAGCTCACGCCCATCGCGACCGGTTTCCGGCAGGCCAACGGCGTCGCCCTCAGCCCCGAGGGCGAGATGTTCGTCAACGAAAACCAGGGTGAATATAAAGCCTCCTGCGGCCTCCTGCATGTCGCGCCCGGCGATTTCCACGGGCACGTCGCCGGCCTGAAATGGGAGTCCGGCTTCGACCCCAAGACCTTCACGACCGAGCAGGCCTGGCAGCGCCTCAAGACCCCCGCCGTCGTTTTTCCGCACGGCCCGATGGGTGTCTCCGGCGGCGAACCGGTCTGGGATGTGACCGGCGGGAAGTTCGGTCCGTTTGCCGGCCAGGTCTTCGCCGGCGACTACACGCGCCTCGTCGTCCGCTCCTCGCTCGAGAAGGTCGCGGGCGAGTGGCAGGGCGTCTGTTTTCCCTTTCTCGGGCGCAACGAAACCGCGCCCTACGTCACGGGCGAGAAGCTGATCGCCGGGGTGATGCGCGGCGTGTTTGCCGCCGACGGCAGCCTCTATCTGGGCGCCACCGGCGGCTGGGGCGCCGGCGCGGATGGCATCCAGCGCGTCGTCTGGGACGGGCAGGTCTCGCCGGAGGTCCGCGACGTGAAGCTCACCGACCGCGGCTTCCGGCTCACCTTCACGCGGCCGATGTCGGCCGTGACGCTCGCGGCGGCGGCCAGTTTCGAGATCAACCGCTTCCGCTATTACTACCAATACAAGTACGGTTCGCCCTGGGTCGACGAGGCGCGCGTCGCCGTGAACGAGGTCCGCCCCGCTGCCGACGGCCTCTCCGCCGAGCTTATCCTCGGCGAGCTGAAGCCCGGCTTCGTCTACGAGCTGTCGGTCGCCGCGCTGCGCACCACCGACAACCAGCCGCTCGCCAATCCGCTGGCCTATTACACCGCCAACCGCCTGCTCAATGGCGAGCGGACCATCGGCGGCACCACGCGCCTGCCGCGCCCCGGCGAAAAAATGCCGACGGCCAAGGACGAGGCCGCCGTCGCCAACGCCTCGCCCGCGGCGACGCTCGCGGCCGGGGAAAAGGTCTACCGGCTCTACTGCGTCCCCTGCCTCCAGCCCGACGGCCGCGGCATTCCCGGAGGCGCCGCCAATTTCCGCGAGGACAAGACC
>JAPLTR010000178.1 GCA_026398065.1 Verrucomicrobiota bacterium
CCTTCAGCACGCGGGTCGGGTGCAGGAAGCCGTCGGTGGTGACCAGTTCCACCTTGGGATGGTCGGGCCAGCAGGCGAGCACCGCGCGCAGCACGCGGGCGAAGGTGCTCTTGCCGACCGCCACCGAGCCGGCGATGCCGATGACATAGGGGGCGGGCGAAATGGGACGGCCAAGGAAGGTGTCGCGCACCTCGCCCAGGCGCCGCGCCGCCGCGATGTGCAGGTTGAGCAGGCGCGACAGCGGCAGGAAGACGTCGGTCACCTCGTCCAGCGACATCTGCTCGTTGACGCCGCGGAGCCGCATCACCTCGGCATCCGACAGCGCGAGCGGCGTGCTGGCGCGCAGCGCCGCCCATTCCGCCCGGGAAAAGGTCGTGTGCGAGGGCGACACCGGCGCGGGTTCGTCCTCGGGGCGCTCGAAGGGCAGGACACTCATGACGCCACCTCCAAAAAAACTGCAGGCTTTCGGCAGAACCGGAAAATTCCCGTATTACCCTTTCTAGCCAAGCACTTGCACATGTCGCGCGGCGGCGGCGCGTGGGGGCGGCATTCCCCGGCGCGCCGTGCACGGCGAGCGCATGGAAGAAGATGCAGTCGCCGGGTTCGAGGTCCCAGCCCAACAACCGGTGCTTTCCCGCCGCGATCTCGGCGTCGATGTCCGGCATTTCCTCGAAGCGCCCGCCGGTCTCGAGCTTCGTTCCGGCCTGGTTGAAATAGCGCGGCGCGAACCAGCGGCCCCAGCGGTGCGACCCCGCCAGGTATTCGACGCAGGTGTCGCGCCCGACCGGATCGAGCGGCAGCCAGATCGAGCCCACCATCTCGCCATCCACCGGGTAGTAGGGCTGGTCGTGGTGCCAGGGCGTGCGCTCGCGCGTGTCCGGTTCCTTCACCAGCAGGTGGTCGTGGTAGTAGGTGATGGTATTCGCGCCCAGCATGCGGGCCGCCACGCCTGCCGCGGGGCTCTCGTGCACGAAGCGCCGGCAGCCTTCGAACCGGGTCCAGAGCTGGAAATCGACGAAAAACTCGCCCGGATTGCCGGCCGGCGTGTTGCGCCGGACCATCGGCCCGGGATCGCGCTTGGCCCGCTCCACATCCCCGGCGACCAGCGCCAGCCAGTCGGGATCGAAGACGCGGCGCAGGCAGACGGCGCCGTCGCGGCGATAGGCCTCCACCTCGGCATCGGTGGTCGGCTGCAGCGGTTCGCGGTTCAGCATGTCGTGGTCCCTTGCACGGGCCAAAGCTAACCCGCCGAGGCCCGAAGCGGAACGCCCGTTCCGCCTTCCGCCCTGCGCCGCACCAGGATTTCACCAGCGCACAGCCAGCGCTCACCTAGACCAGAGATCGCGCCGAAACCGAATCTGGCTCTGGTTTGGGCAGATTTGGATACTGCCCTCTTTTGAGGCAGTTCCCCTGTCCTACTCTCCGCGCGCTGGCGGATTCCCGCACCCCACCCCGCTGGCACGGACCTTGAAGCGTGCGGTGCAGCAACCAATCCACGGTGGGGCACGCGCGTATGGCTCGTTCGACTTTCTTCCGTCATCTCGCCGGCACCGTCGCCGCGGTCGGCCTCTTGGGGCTGGCCGCCGGCTCGGCGCTGGCGCAGGGGACGCTCCGCATCGGCATGACCGCATCCGACATTCCGCTGACGACTGGTCAGACCGACCAGGGCGGCGAGGGCATGCGGTTCA
>JAPLTR010000612.1 GCA_026398065.1 Verrucomicrobiota bacterium
CCCGCCACGCGCGACGCCATCCTGCGCGCCGCTCGCCCGGCGCCGGCCGCCCCACCCGCCGGGCGCGGCGCGTGGGCGTGGCTGCTCGGGCACCCGCTGCGCACGCTCACAGCCGCCGCGGCGCTGGCGGCCGGGCTGTTCGTCACCGGGCAGTGGTCGCGTCAGCGCGCGGAGCACCGCGCGGCGCCGCTTCCCGCGCGCACCACCTGGTCGGTCGACGTGCCGCTCCAGTCCGACCGCCAGGTCGGCGAAATCCGCGCGGAATTTTCGGAGCCCTAGTCCTTCCCCTCACCACCATGAAAACCCGCCTGTCCCTCGCGCTCCTGTCGTGCGCCGTCACCGCCCTTTCGGCCGGCCTCGCCCTCCGCGTCGGTGCCGCCGGGGCGCCCTCCGCTCCGACCGTGGCGTGGACCCCGCAGAAGGCCGCATCCGCGAATGCCGCGATTATGGCCTATCTCGGCGAACCGGTGCCGCCGCCGGCGGACCTCGATCCCAAATACACCGCGGAGGGGCTCGCCGCCACGTTCCAGGCCGCGTGCGCGAAGCTCGGGTTCGAGCTGCAAACCCTGGCCGTGGATGACACCGAGTTCCCCTTCCTCGTCTATGGCGTCGTCAGCGGCACCCGCGATCTTCAGCCCGTCCAAAACGCGATCCGCGCCCTGCCCGGCTACGGCTACGGCGGCAGCGTCGGCCTCCGGCGGAACGGCCGGACGTATTTCTCGCTCAACCTGATGCCGCACGACCAGTATCCGCGCGCGCAGCGCGAGGCGATCCAGCGCCGCCTCATGATCCGGCTGCAGATGCTCGGGGCCCAGGTGTCCGACTCGACCCCGTGATCCGCCGCGCACCGCGGGTGGCGCGGAAACGCGATCCTGGAGGGCGTCTGTCTTGCAGACGCCTTGGCCCGGCCACCCAACGGCGTCCGCCAGCCCGACGCCCTGCCCTGGTGTTTACCAGGTCGTTTGAGCCTGGCGAAAATCCGGGCGGCCTGCCCGGCCGGCCGCCCTCATTCTCCGTCGTCGTCCAAAAAACCAAGGCTACGTGATCCCACGCCGCCCTCACGCCCGCTCACGGCAGCTTCAAGGTGTCCGCCATCTGGTCGATATCCGCGCGCATCGCCTCGATCTCGGAGAGGAAGCCCCGGGTGAGAAACATCGCGTACGTCTTTTCGCCGGCCACGCGCACATAGTATTCCACCATCCGGCGGGAACCCGCGGAAAACGTCGCCAGATAACTGCACCTCGGCAAACCGCCCGCGGTCGTCCCAAACTTCAGGCTGTCGGGGTCATTCTGGTAGTCGGTCAGCTCCTTTTTCTTGGTCGCCTGCTTCTCATGAAACGAGCTGCGGAACCATTCCCGGATCTCGGGCGGCCGCGTCACCTCCGGACCGAACTCATGGTAGAATAAACTGACGGACGCCTCGGTCGGCCGGCTCCGCCGCAGCACGACGGTCGTTTTCCGATTGCCGTCCCCCCAACGGAAAGCACGCACCACGTCCCAGCCCGAGGGATAGGTCAGGGAGACTCCATGTTCCGCGTCGCTGATCCCGTTGCGGGGAGCCTTGAGCTGTTTCAGCGGGATGTCGGTTTGCGCGCCCGCGACGACGAAGCTGAGGAGGAGACCGGCGATCAACGCCAGGGACCGGGACGGTAAGTTTATTTTCATGGGGTGTAGGAAGGTGGGGCAATGGGGCGCAGGAGTAAGTGCCGCCGGCCGAAAAAAGGTTCAATCGGTCGGAGAACGGGTCGAAGCCGGTTTTCGCGCCGGGCCCGGGCTTCTCCCGTCCATTCGTGTCCAGCCGGGTTCATCCGCGGCGTCCTCCGGCTTGGTCCCTCACGGCCACGCTTTCTGACCGGGGCGATTTTCCGCGTTTGCCGTCGCCCGCATCGTGCTGGCATCAGGTCTCCGCACCATGACCGCTCCCGCCACTCCAACCCGCCGGCCGCTCGGGGTCGTCCTCGCCGTCGTCGCGCTCGCGTTCCTCGCCGTCTCGCTCCGCGCCCAGTCCGCCTCCGCGGTCACGCCCGCCGAGGCTTCGGTCGACCGCACCACCTTCCACGCGACCGCCCTCGAAAAAAATCCCCTCGGCGATCCCATTGAGCAGCCCGTCCTCGTCTACCTCCCGCCCGCCTACGCCGCCGAGCCCGCGCGCCGCTTTCCCGTCGTCTATCTCCTCCACGGCCTCGGCATGAAGCCCGCCGACTGGGAGCGCTCCGGCCCCGGCCACCCGCCGCTCAGCGCCGCGATCACCGCCAAAATCCGCGCCGGCGCCTTTCCCGATCTGATCGTCGTCTATGCCAACGGCTCGCCGGTGGTTACCAACTTCGGCGCCGTGTACGCCCTCTCGCCCGCCTTCATCGGCTTCGCCGCCGAGTTCGGCCCCGACAACCCCACCATGGCCGCCGTCCCCGGCGTCGCCTCCTACGCCGACCTTCAGCGTCACGTGGCCGCCAACCGCGTCCGCGAAAACTACGCCGGCCTCCTCTACATCTGCGCCGCCGCCCTCTCCCCCAACCCCGCCGCAAAACCCCTCCCCATCGACTACCCCTTCGTCGCGCGCGACGGCCAGCTCGTCCCCAACCCGCCGACCTACGCGCAGTGGCAGTCCGCCATGCCCCTCACGATGCTCGACGCACAGCTCGCCAACATCCGCCGCCTGCGCGGCATCGGCTTCGACGTCGGCCGCGAAGACCACTTCCGCCACATCCCCGTCACCACCCGCGCCCTCGACCGCGAACTCACCGCACGGGGCATCCCGCACGCCTTCGCCGAATTCGCCGGCGGCCACACCGACAAGTCCCAGGAGCGCCTCGTCCGCCACGCCCTCCCCTTCCTCGCGCAGCACCTTCTCTTCTCCGCGGAGAAAAACTAGCCCGAATCGTTCCTGTCTCGATCGGTCCAAGGCATGAGTCAAAGAGCGCACAGAGTCCCGCAACCGAGTGCACCGAGCCCAACCCGCGCTCTGCTCGGTGCCCTCTGTGGCTGGGCTCCGTGTCCTCTGTGGAAAACGTTTTCCGCATGTGTGCGAAGTTCATCCGTGGTTGGGACTCTCCGCCCCTCGCCGCCCTCCGGTTAAATCTGCTTTCTCAAGCAGCCTGTCCTCTCGCCCGCCATCCGTGTCCATCCGTGTCCATCCGTGGTCAATACCCTAAACCACCCGCTCCCGCGCCTTTCGTGTCTTTCGTGGGTTTCGTGGTCCCCTCCCGCCTCCCACCCCACCTCCTCACCTCCGCGTCGCTCACTCCGCTCACCCCTCGAAAATCTGGATCAAATTCCCGCACGTGTCCTCCAGCGTCGCGACCGTGGTCGGCCCCATCTGCGTCGGCTTCACGGGAAACTTCACGTTCAGCTTCCGCAGCCGCGTGTACTCCTTCTTCACATGGGCGACCGCAAACGCCGCCAGCGGGATGCCCGCCTTGAACAGCGCCTTCTGGTAAACCTTCGCCGGCTCGAAGCCCACCGGCTCCAGCAGCAGCTCCACATCGGCGTGTCCCGTCGGCGAGACCACCGTTAGCCACCGGTGATCGCCCATGGGCACGTCGTTCTTCTTCACGAAGCCCAGCACTTCGGTGTAGAACGCGAGCGCCTTGGCCTGGTCGTCGACGAGCACGCTGGTCAGCTTGATCTGCATGCCGCCCACCGTAGCCCCCGCCTCCTCGGCGAAGCTACCCCAAAAGTCCGCGAGTTACTCACGCCCCGGTTTGTCCTCGCTAGGAGCGCCGCGACGCGGCGATCCCTCCATCCCATCCCGGCGCCTCACGCCTTCCCCTCTTCCGAGTGGATCCTTGTTTGTCATTGCGAGGAGCGCCAGCGACGCGGCAATCCCTCTGACTCCTCCCGCGCGTTTCGCGCCCCGCCAACTCCTCCCCCTTGCCCCGGCAAACCACCGGCCCACTCCGTCCCCGTTCGCCACTCTCCGTGCCCTCGGCGTCTCCTCCGTGATCTCTGTGTCGAAATGATCCCGCCCCTCACTTCTTCCCCGCCGACACCGGCAGCCCGTTGATCCGCCGCCGCACCGAATCAAACTGCCCCTCGCTCACCGCCACCTGCCAGCCGTTCGGCCCCAGTTTGAATTTCACTTTCTCCTGCCCACCGGACCCCGCCAGCCGCAGCCCCACGACCGCGCTCTCGCCATCGCTTTCGACCGACTCGCCCGTCACCTGGAGCGCCGACACCGCCGTGAGGATGTTGCTGTAAAACAGCCCGCCCAGCTTCTCCACCGTCCACTGCGCGCGTGTCTCCGGTGGCAGGCCCGCCAGCCACGCCTCCGCCTTGGCGCGAGCCGCCGGGGAAAATCGCAGGAGCTGCGCCAGCGTCGCCTCGTCGCCCGTCATCGCCGCCCACACCAGGGTCTCGAACGCCGCCGTGGGCGTCGCCCGGCCCACGTTCTGACAATGCTCCAGCCGCACGAGCCCCTGCCGCAGGTCGCGGTTGCTCGCCATCGCCGCCGCATCGGCATTTGCCTGCACGGACAGCGCGGCGTGCCGCTCCGCCGCGCGTTTCTCCAGCTCGGCGATCTCTCTCGTCACCCGGGCGATCTCCGCGCGGTTCGCCTCCCCCGCACCCTGCGCGTCCGCCTGCGTCCGCGCGACAAGCTCCTTCACGCGCCGATTTTCCTCCTGGAGCTGCCGCACCTGCGCATTTCCCCGTCTGAGGTCCGCGACGCGCACCCGCAGCCGCACATTGTCCAGATGCACCAGCACGAGGCCAGCCGCGCCGGCGAGCCCGAGCACCGCCAGCAAAGCCACTTTAAATTTCGCTGAAATCATCGGCGTTTTCATTGCGGGCGTGGTCATCGTCGGAGTGGATCGCGGGATCACTTTTTGCCCGCCATCGGTTTCGGTTCCCCCGACACCGGATCGAGCCGCGCGCTCACCAGATTCCGGAGCGTGTCGTCCTGAAGCTTCAGGCCCCCGAGCACCCAGCCGTCCAGTGAGCGCTGAAATTTTTCCCGGATCTCCCCTTCCTTGCCTCCCGCCGTCCGGTACCAGGCGCGCAGTTTCACCTGACCGGTCCGGCTCTCGTCCTCCATGCCGGACACCTGTAACGCCACCGCCGGATCCTCGATCTTCACCGCCGGAAACAGCCCCGCCGCAACGATGGCCTCGGGCGTGCGATACCGCGCGCGGATACCCTCACTGAACTGCGCCATGAACGCCGCGCGCCCCTCCGCCGTGTCGTCCGTGAAGGCCACGAAGCTCGCCAGCACCTCGCGCTCGCCGGTCGCCAGCGCCCAGCCGAACGTCCGCACCGCGTCCTCCGGCGTCGCCCGCCCGGCATTCGTCAGCGGCTGTAGCGCCGCGTCGGTGACCCCCTCCGGCCGCGCCCGCAGCACTGCCGCCCGCGCCTGCAAGCGCGCGAGCTCGCCGACCTCGGGATTTGCCGCGCTCATTTTTTTCAACTCCGCGCCCAGCTCGCGATTTTCCTTCTGCACCGTCGCCGCCGGCTCGCTCGCCGCGCGCAACTCGCCCAGCTCCACGCGGAGCTCGCGGTTGGCCCGCACTTCCACGACCGCTGTCGCCAGTCCTGCCAGCACGACCGCCGCCACGATACCCGTTTTGATTTTGCTCATGGTAAAGATCGCCACCCACACCCCGCCGCTTCCGCCCGCTGCGCCCGCAAGCGCCGCACCCGTCACCGCCGTGGCGAGCCCCGCCGGGGCCGCGGCGACCGCCTCGCCGCCGAGGGCCGCCGCCAGCGCCGCCGTCGTCGAGGTCACGCCGCGTTTAGCGAGGGCCCGGTGGAGTTTTTCGAGCGCCCGGTCCACCCGCATCCGCGCGGTGTTTTCCGCGACCCGCAGCCGCGCCCCCACGTCCGCCAACGACCGCCCCTCGAAGTACCGCAGCCACACCGCGTCGCGGTCGTCGTCCTTCAGTTCGCCCATGACCTCATCCAAGACCGGGCGGAGCTCCTCCCAATCCACCGCCGCCTCCCCATTGCCCGTGATTTCGCGCATAGTCTCGGCCTCCTGTTCCCTCCGCCGGCGCCGCCGCTCGGCGCGCACCACATCCGTCGCCGCAAACTGCGTGCTGCGGTACAGCCACCCGCCCAGCACCGGCCGCTGCGCCAGCAGCGCCGCCTTGCGCGCGAGGTCGGCAAACACCCGCTGGCTCACATCCTCCGCGAGGTGCGCATCACCGCCCACCTGGCGCAGCGCCACGGTGTAAACCCGGTCGAGATGCCGCCGCACGAGCTCCGCAAACGCGTCCTCCGCCCGCTCCTCGGCGTAGCGGCGCAACAGCTCGGCGTCTTCCATCGTGGTCATGCACCCTTATGGCAGGCACCGCCCCGAAAACCGCACAATAATTCGTGAGCTGGGCGCCGCCCTCCCGGCGCCGTGCGGGTCATCCTTTCCTCTTTCTCTTAATCTTTCTCTTTCGTCAGGTCACTCGCCCTTTGGATCGCGTCGTTCGCCCTCTCTCCCTCACATCGCGGCAGAAAGATTGAGAGAAAGAGGCAAGAGAAAGCCCCTCAACCCACGGCGCTCGCAGATCGCCTTCACTTCCGCCCCTCACTTCTTACCCAGCGCCGCCTCCCTCGCCTGCATCTCGGCCCGCAGTTTCTCGATCTCCGCGCGCATCCGCGCCACCGCCGCGTGGTCCCCGCGCAGCCGGGCCAGCTCCTCCGTCGATACCTGCCGGGCGGCGAGGCGCTGGTTGTCGCCCCGCAGCCGGGCCAGTTCGCCCTGCTCCTCGCGCAACAGCGCGATTTCCGCGCGCAACGCCTCCGTGGTCTGCCCCTGCAACCACCACGCCGCGCCGGCCACGGTCGCCAGCACGAACAAGCCCACTGTGATAAACCGCGTCAGGTTCACGGGCCGGCCTTCGGTTTCGCCGCCCCCGCTCCGGCCGT
>JAPLTR010000480.1 GCA_026398065.1 Verrucomicrobiota bacterium
GATGGCAAATCGTGGGAGCACCGCGCGTACTGGGGGGCCGACTCCATCACCTACGGCACGGCCGGCACGACCGGCCGCTACAACGCCGGACCGTTGCCTGCCGTCGGCCAGTGGGTCCGGCTCAGCGTGCCGGCCAAAGCCGTCGGCGTCGAGGGCGCCGTCCTCAGCGGCATGAGCTTCACGCAGTTCGACGGTCGCGCGACGTGGAACGCGGCCGGCAAGGCCAGTGCTGGTTCGAATTGAAGCGGTCATTTTGGTCGGTTCATTAGACACCGTCGGGGTCAAGGGGGTTAGCACCCCATGACCCCGACGGCTGTTTTCGGGTCAGTCGTCCCATCGTGTTGAACCGATTCCTGTTCGCGTGCCTCGCTGTGTCCTTGTTTCCCGCCGCCGCGCGGCTGCCCGGGCAGACCCGCACGGCGACCGATGCGACCGCCCTGGCCCTTCCACCTGTGGGTGACTGCACGCTGCTGATTCTCGCCCCGGACCTGTTGGAAGTGACGGTTATTTCGACCAAGGAAATGACCTCGCCGTGGGGGCAGTTGAAATCCGCGCTCGCCCTCGGGTCGGCGGAGCCGTCCACCCCGCCCACCTTTGAAGTCACGGTCGATGGCCGGGCGGCCAGCGCCGCCCAGGTCGGACTGAAGCGCCGCGTCCTCTACGCCCCTCTGGCGCGGCGCGACCTGCGTGTCGCCACCCAGTACTACCTCCGGCTCGCCACGCCGCTTGCCTCGCCGGCCTCGGTCGTCACCGCTCGCTCCGCCATCGGTCTCACGAACTCGCCGCCACGCATCGCGCGCGCCATTTTCACCGCGGACCGCACCAGCCCGGCCATCCACGTGAACCAGGAGGGCTATGTGCCGTCGCTCCCCAAGCGCGCGATCGTCGGGTACTACCTCGGAGACCTCGGTGAAATGGAGATCGCGGCCGCGAGCGGCTTCGACCTCGTGGAGGAGCCCAGCGGAAAATCGGTCTATCACGGGTCCCTCACCCCTCGGCGTGACGTCGGCTACACGACCACTCCGCGGCCCTATCAGCGCGTCCTCGCCGCCGACTTCAGCGCCGTCACGGCCGCCGGCGACTATCGCCTCCGGGTGCCCGGGCTCGGCGCGTCGCTGCCCTTCCGCATCGACGACGGCATTGCCATGGGCTTCGCCCGCACGTACGCGCTCGGCCTCTATCACCAGCGTTGCGGCTGCACAAACGCCCTGCCGTACACGCGCTTCGTCCACGACGCCTGCCATCTCGCCCCCGCACAGATTCCGTCGTCCGCCGCGGCGTTTGCCTTCACGTGGGAAACGCTCGGCCGCACCGCGGCCGAACCGTCGCCCGACAATCCGCGCCAGACCGCCCCGCTCCTGACCGGTCCCGCCGCCCAGCTCTATCCGTTCGTCAACGAGGGGGCCATCGATGTCTCCGGGGGACATCACGACGCCGGTGACTACAGCAAATACACCCTCAACAGCACGGCCCTGATCCACTACCTGATGTTCGCCGTCGACGCGATTCCCGGCGTCGCCGCGATGGACAACCTCGGTCTCCCGGAAAGCGGCGATGGCGTCAGCGACGTCCTGCAGGAGGCCAGGATCGAGGCTGATTTTCTCGCCAAGCTTCAGGACGCTGACGGCGGATTCTACTTCCTGGTCTACCCCCGGACGCGGAAATACGAATCCAACGTCCTCCCCGATCACGGCGACGCGCAGGTCGTCTGGCCGAAAAACACCGCCGCCACCGCCGCCGCCGTCGCCGCCCTCGCGCAGTGCGCCTCCTCCCCCGCGATGCAGGCCCGCTACCCCGCGACGGCCGCGCAGTATCTCCGGCAGGCTCAACTGGGCTGGCAGTTTCTCGACCGCGCCATCGCCAAGTACGGCAAGGCCGGCGCGTATCAGAAAATCACTTTCTACGGCGACCACTACACCCACGACGACGAGCTCGCGTGGGCCGCGTGCGAACTCTTTCTCGCCACCGGCGAAGCCCGGTATCGCGAGAAGCTTTTCGCCTGGTTCCCCAACCCCTCCGACTACGCGACCTTCCGCTGGGGCTGGTGGCGCATGTCGGAGGGCTGGGGCAACGCCATCCGTAGCTACGCCTTCGCCGCGCGCAGCGGCCGCCTGCCCGCCTCGGCCCTCGACGCGCGCTACCTGCGTCTCTGCGAGGGCGAGATCCTCGCCGCCGGGGACAGCACCCTCGAGTGGTCCGCCAAAAACGCCTACGCCACGCCCTTCCCGCTCGCCACGAAGGCCGTGCGCGGCGCCGGCTGGTATTTCTCCCTCGACCAGGCCTCCGATCTGGCCGTCGCCAGCCTCGTCGACCCCAAGCCCGCCTACCTCGACGCCCTCGTCGGCGCGATGAACTACGAGGGCGGCACCAATCCCGTCAACGTCACCTACCTCACGGGTCTGGGCCTCAGGCGCCAGCGCGAGATCGTCCACCAGTACGCGCAAAACGACCGCCGCACCCTGCCGCCCACCGGCATCCCGCTCGGTAATCTCCAGACCGCGTTTCAGCACCTGCCGCCCTACGGCGCCGAATTGCGCGAGGCCAGCTACCCCGACGACAACGCCCCCGTCGGCCCATTTCCGTTCTACGACCGGTGGAGCGACACCTTCAACGTCACCACCGAGTTCATCGCGGTCAACCAGGCCCGCGCTCTCCTCGCCACGGCTTTCCTCGCGACGCACACGCCCGCGGCCACCCGGCCGTGGCGCTCCCCGGCCGTCGCGATCATCACCCCCGCCGTCCCCGCGGCCCTCAACGTCCCGCTCACGCTCCGGCTCTCGCTGCCCGATTCCGAGCTCACCGGCGCGCGGATCGTCTGGGAGGCGCGCGACCAGACTCCCGCGTTCGGCACGACGTATACGATTTCCCCCCGGACCAACGGCCCGCAATGGGCGGAGGCCGAGCTGGCCTGGCCCGACGGCCGGCGCGCCTTCGCCTCCGCGACGTTTGCGGCCGACAGCGCCCAAGTGACCTGGCTGGACGACGCCCTGCCCGCCGACGCCATCCCCGCTTCGAGCGGCGGCGACGCGTGGACCTGGGTCTCCGCCGACCCGGCACCGACTTCGGGCCAGCGCGCGCACCAGTCGAATCTTGCGTCCGGAATCCACGAACACTGGTTCACCGGCGCCAGCGCCACGCTCGCGGTCAGTGCCGGCGACACCCTCTTCGCCTGGGTCTATCTCGATCCCGCCCATCCGCCCGACGAGATCATGCTGATGTGGCATGACGGCACGTCGTGGGAGCACCGCGCCTACTGGGGCGCGAACCAGATCACCTACGGCGCCAGCGGCTCGCCCTCCCGCCATGCCGCCGGTCCGCTGCCGCCGGCCGGCCGGTGGATTCGTCTGAGCGTTCCCGCCCGGGCCGTGGGGCTGGAGGGAGCGACCGTGAGCGGCATGGGATTCTCGTTGTTCGGCGGCCGCGCCACCTGGGATCAGGCCGGGCGGACAGCGGGCGGCAATCGTTAGCACTTCACCCCATATTCCCCTCTCCGCCCCTGCGGTAACGTCTGGGGCATGATCGCCACCACTGATTTTTCCAGCTCCGCCCAGAAGACCGCAGGGCGCGCGACCTCCGCCCGTTCCGCCCGCGCCCTCGTGACCCGCGAGGAGGCGCTGTACGACGCCCGGCTCGTCGAACGGTTCAACGCCGGCGACGAATCCGCGTTCGTCGAAATCATGACGCGCTACCGGGAGCGCATGTTCTCCGTCGCCTTCTCCCTCCTGCACAGCCGCGCGGATGCCGAGGAGATCACCCAGGACACCTTCATTCGCGCCCACCGCGGACTCGGCCGGTTCCGCGGCGACTCCTCGCTCGCCACGTGGATGCACCGCATCGCGCTCAACCTCTCGCGCAACCGCTACTGGTTCAACTTCCGCCGCCACCAGCACATGGCCCGGTCCTTCGACAGCGCCTTCAGCGACGACAACCAGGCGACCCTCGCCAGCCTCGTCGCCAGCGACCGCCCGAGCCCCGTGCAGGAGGCCGCCACGTCCGAGTTCTCCGAACTCATCGCCGAGTGCATGGAGCGCCTCGGGCCCGGCCACCGCGAGATCCTCACCCGGCGCAACGTCCTCAATTGTTCCTATGACGAGATCGCCCGCGCCTT
>JAPLTR010000032.1:0-2375 GCA_026398065.1 Verrucomicrobiota bacterium
TAGCTGTGAAACGCGATGAACCCGCCGTCCTCTGTGACCTGGCTGGCATTCTGGAAGGCCCAGGTGTTGGTCTTCCCATCGGGCGCGATGGGGTCGAAGATCTGGGAGCCGGTGTCAGGATCGCGCACGGGATTGCCGCTGCTGTCCACGCGGCCCGCCAGCCGGGCATCCGGGCTGACCGAGCCGTCATGATAGCTGCGGGCGAGATTGGCTCCGGTGGCCGCGCCGGGATCTTCCGTCGTGCTCAGCTTGCCCTTGCCGAAAAACTTCAGCTTGGCGCCGCTCAACTGCCGAAAGCCGAACGTCAGGATGCTCTTCGGCTCGTAGATGTAGTCGTCGAGATTGCTGAAATCGGGGATTTCGGTCGGCGGGCGTTGCTGCTGCTCGTCTTGGGCGCGCACGAGGCCGGCGGCGGAGGCAAGAACGACGAAAGCGAGACGAAGATATTTCATTCAGTGATGGGAGGGTGCCGCCTTGGACGGCTCGACAGGGAAAATGTTCAGAAAAGATTCAGGGAAGGCCCCACCCGGCGTCAACGCGAGACTTCGGCGGAGAAAAAGGCCGGTTTCGTGACAGGAGATCGGGACGCCTCACTCGTTGAACTCGTCGTGTTTCTTCTTGGCGGCGTCCTCGGCCTTGAGAGCCGCGGCGGCCTGGGGGTCGGCGGCCGCCTCGCGCTCGCGGAAACGCCGCTCGCGGGCACGGAGGTCCTCCTCGCGCTGTTCGAGTTCGATTTCCTTCTCCTGCTGCGCCTGCACCTTCTCGAAGAGCTTGGCCTCGCTCGCATCGAGGAACTGTTCGCGCTCCCGCTGGGCCTGTTTCGCCTCCTTGAGCAGCGCTTCCTGACGCTCAAGTTCCGCCCGAAATTGTTCCAAGGCAGCCTTTTCCTCCGGCGAAACCGTCGCCTGGGCCACGGGCGCCCGCCGGGTGGCTGCGGACAGTTTCTCGCGGGCGGCCAGCAGGGCTTCCGCCTCCGCCAGATCCCGCTCCTGGGCCGCGAGCCGGGTCTCGGTCTCCGCGACCGTGTGCTCACGCTCCGTCAGCCGGGCCTCGAGCGCCATCAGCGAGCGCTCGAGCTCGGCGACGGGATTGGCCCCCGTCGTCCCGCCCATGAAGGGCGCGCGGGTGGCGGTGACTATCGCTTTGATCGACTCACGCGCTGCCGCCGAGGCCTCGGACACCTCGAAGGGTGACCGCGTCAACGCGCGCCGGCGCGGAAGCGACAACGTGGGCGGGGCCATCCCCGGGGGACGGGGTCCCGGGGGGCGAAACGAACTGGGATCGGGCATGGTTCGGAAGCGGAGCCCCGGATTATTTCTTAAAGAGCCAGCCAAACAAGCCGGAGTTCTTGCCCTTTTCCTCGACGGGAGCGGCGGCCGCCGCCCGGCCGGCGGGGATGCGCAGGTGCGGTTTGAGGAGCGCCGCGGCCTTCTTTTCCACCTCGGGCTTGCCGAGCAGAACAAAATGCCGCGCCAGCGTGCCGCCGGCGGCGAGATCCTTCTCGATGGCGACGAGGTCGTCCTTGAACCACGTGGTCGCGATCTCCGCGCGCGCCGCCGCATCGGGGTAGCGCGTCACGTGGGCCAGCGCCTCGGCGAGGTGCAGCCCCTTGGCGCCCTTGCGAAACGGCAGCACCTCGGCCAGCGCAGCCTCATCCACATGGGACAGCGCGTTGAGCAGCTTCTTGAAATCGCCGCCGACGATCACGTTTTGCGACATGCCCTGGGCAAACACCGCAAACTCCCCGAGGGTGAAAAGCTTCTCCAGCTTGCAGAATTCCAGCGTGCCGGGCTCGAGGGCGGTGAGCGTCACCGGGAAATTTTCCGGGATGCCCAGCTTCGCCATGTTTTTCAACAACTGGTTTTCCCGCGCCGACGTAGCCTCGGCCTGCGTGACCATCTCGCCGAATGGGCTGTCGAACGCGAGGGTCTCCTTCAGGATGCTCACGAGCTGGTCGATCCGCTCGGGCTTCTGCCCCTTGAGCTGGAGCAGTTCCACCACCTCCTCGAAATTGAGGTCGATATACTTGGAGGGCGTCTCTTCCTTGCTCTTGATGGGCCAGTCGGGGGCGTCGAGATTCTGGGCGAGGCTGCTCAGCGAGGTGTCGACCATGATGGAGGTGGAGAACGCCATGCGCACTTCATCCCAATCTTTAGCGGTGGATTTCATGGAAAGCGGGGTAAAAGCGGCGCTCAGCTCGCGACCTGCTGGATCATCTCACCGGCGAGTTTGCGGTAGTCGTTGATGACGTTGTCGCCCGTCGGGCCGGCGTCCGTCGCCTCGCTGCCGACCAGCGCGACCGGGAGGCCGAGCGCCACCGCGCGGCGGACGACCATCGCATCGCGGATCTGGGTGTCGAAGATCTTGGCGGTCGG
>JAPLTR010000032.1:2412-3563 GCA_026398065.1 Verrucomicrobiota bacterium
GCGCTTGGCCGTGCGAAACTGGTTGAGCCGGAGCTGGAGGCGCATCTTGGGCACCTCGATGTCCACGCCCGCCTTGATCGAGTTGAAGATCAGGCCCTGCACTTGCGCCGGCGTGCCCATCGCCGCGGTGCGGAAGCTCGCGGAGAGCTGATGGAACTTGTAGAGCTTCTCGATGAGCAGCGTGAAGCCGATGAGGCTGAGCGCATCGGGATTCACCGGCACGTAGATCTCGTTCGACGAGAAGATGCCGCACTGCGAGGCGCGCAGGATGTTGGGCGGGCAGTCGAACAGGATGAAGTCGTAGTTGGACTCGATGGCCGCGAGCTGCTCCTGAAACACGAGATAGTGCGGGCGCTTCGGGTCGCCGTTGTACTCGTTCTCCAGATCGACGAGGTTGAAGGTCGTGGGCACCAGATCGAGCCCGGGCAGGAGCTTCTCGCCCGCCTTGCCCTCGACCACATCCTTGATCACGAGGTCCCGCACCTTGGCCTTGCCCGGATCGAAGATGGAGTAGATGGAGCCCTCGCCGGCCGCGTTGATCTTGTTCCACCGGTCCAGCCGCAGCAGCCAGATGCTCGCGTTCGACTGGGTGTCGAAATCGCAGAGCAGCACGCGCTTGCCCAGCTTGGCGAGCGCCGCCGCGGTGTTGACGATGAGCGAGGTCTTGCCGACGCCGCCCTTGTAGTTGATGAAACTGATTTTTCGCGCCATGCTGGTTAGTCCGTACGTAGTTAGGACGGACTCGACGAGCCGGAAGATGCGTACCACGCTCGGCCTCCGCGAGTTTAAAAATGCCGCGGCCGTTTTCCTGACAAATCCTTCCCAATTGAACAAATCCGCCATCCGCGACGCCATTCTCGTCCAACTCCGTGCCGAACTCGCCCTGCAGGTCGGCGCCGCGCAGCTCGCGCGCGACGAGGCGATCAGCGAGGAAAGCCGCGCCGAGAGCAAATACGACACCCACAGCCAGGAGGCCGCCTACCTCGCCGAAGGCCAGGCCAAGCTGGCGGGCGAAATCGAGGAGAGCATCACCCACTACGCCTCCCTCCCCCTCCCCGACTTCGGCCCCGGCACGGCCATCGCCCTCGGCGCCCTGGTGGAGCTCGGCGCGCCCCGGGGGAGCTCGTGGTATTTCCTCGGCCCCCGCGCGG
>JAPLTR010000751.1 GCA_026398065.1 Verrucomicrobiota bacterium
CAGGTCCGCGTCCACCACGTCCGTGTACCCGTCGCACAGCGCTCGGTGCACTCGCTTCACCGCCTCACCCGCGCTACGGCCCTCTCGGTAGCCAAAAGCACTGTCGCTCAGGTCCGCCTCGAAGATCGGTTCCAGCACCAGCTTGAGCGCTGCCTGGACCACCCGGTCGTCGGCGACGGTGGGGATGCCCAGCCTGCGCACCTTCCCGCTCCCACCCGGGCTTGGGATCGCGCGTTCCCGCACCGGCAACGGGCGGAACTCGCCCGCCTTCAGTGCGTGACGCAGCTCGTCAAGGAAGCCGGGTAAGCCGAGTTCCCGCTCGACGTCGGCGACGGTGAGGCCGTCGACTCCGGCGGTTCTCGCTCCCCGGTTGCCCGCGACCCGCTCGAACGCCACGAGCAGCGTCGCCGGGTCGCACACGAGGTTGAACAAGTCATCGAACCTGCGACCGGGACCGGCCGCCGCCCACTGGTGAAGCTTGGCCTGTCTCCCCGATACCCGCCCGCGAGGACCGAGATCCTCACCCGGCGCGGCGCCGCCGTTCAGCGGCGCGTCTTTCGGCATTGCAGCCTCCTGCCTTCTCGATACCGCTGCCGCCCTTCCCCATGTGACGGCCTCTCCCCGACTCGGAGTACTACGGCGGCTCCGCCCCGTCCCGGACCGATCGGCCGACGGTGGGCCCAGCCCCCCCCCCGCCCGCGTCGGACACGCGGACTCCGGGCAGGTCCGGGACGGTTCCCGTGTTCACTCGCTGTTCGATCGACGAAGGAGGAGCCCGGATATACCCCCGCGGCCTCGGCACGGCTACCGCGCAGCACTTCACCGTGCCCTCCCCGCACGACCGAAGTAGATCGCCCGAGGAGTCCCCACCGACCGAGTACTGGGCGGGGACGCACCGCATCCAGCCCAGATCCACCAGGTTCGAGCTGGCGTGCCTTGAGGAGGCGTAAACGCCGGTTCCTCGCGTACTCCTCTCCGTCTCACTCGCCGAACCCGCACCATCTGGCAGTACTGGCACGTCCCGGCTTCGTCAGGGCCGCTCCCACCCGCACCGGCACCTCCCGGCCCAGGCTGCCCCCAGCTTCAGCCGCCCTGCTGCGACAGGACGACGGTGGCGGTCTCTCACCTCCACTCGAACAACGAGCGCCTCACGGCGCACACTCCAGCAAGCACAAGACCCACGGCGTGAACGGTTAAGTCCTCGCCGACCCGGTCGGCCGGCTGATCTGGGCGTCGCCTGCGTTGCCCGGAGCGCGACACGACATGGGAGCCGCCCGCGAGCACGGCATCCTCTGCGCGTTCACCACCGCTGGGGTAAAGGTGATCGCCGACAACGGCTTTCGAGGATCCGGATTCGAGGTTCCGCAACGCCGCCGCGCTGCTGACCGCGAGACCGGGCAGCGCCGCCGGCTCTCACGCAACCAGAAGGCGGTCAACTCCGCTCACGCACGTCAGCGGGGCCCAGGGGAGCGGGCCAACGCCCAACTCAAGAGCTGGGAGATCCTTCGTAAGATCCGCTGCTGCCCACACCGGTCAAGGCCGTCCTTGTGCTCATCCACGCCAGCTGAGCCAGGTTGAAAAACGGTTACTTGACACGAACCACATGCCGGATCCCTGTTAAACTACGATCTATTCGACGGGAATCTTCTCAGCAAACACTACGGCTTAATGATGTCTATTATTGACCCAAAAACGCGCCAGGTCCGCTTAACGACGGAACCGTCTGAAAGATTCCAAACCCGTTTGGGCCGCAACGTCCTTCCTGGCTGCGGTTGCTCATCAATCTCAACCCAATCGCCATTCTGTAAAAGCCCACTGATGTCATCGCCTTTCATTTCGATGCCAACTGCTGGGCGTGGGCGCCCCTCCTCGTTGGCTACTACCCGAAATTGCCAGACGACGATTGCTCCCATACGTCCTCGCCAGGGGGCGTTTGACTTGTGAAGGTCGGTAACAACGCCGACCAGCGAATTCTGGAATCGGGGCGGGTAAGTGGGTCCGGATGTTGGTGGAGTTGTGGCCTGCTTTGGCGCGGCGACTTGCGATGCAGGCTCAGTCGAACCAGAGAGCTTCGCAATGCCTGAGATCGCCCTGCTTGAATCCGGATTTTGGACGAGCACGCGACTATACAATGAGATGGCCAATCGCGTTTCCCCAGTAGAGGCCGCAATATCCGCGAGACGTAGCAAAGCGTTGATATT
>JAPLTR010000926.1 GCA_026398065.1 Verrucomicrobiota bacterium
TGACCGCACTCGCCGCCGATTTCAAGGGACTGACCGGCACCAGTGAAATTGAAAAGGCGGCCCGGGACCTCGGGGCTTCCCGCGCGGTGAAGGAGGGGCTCAAGGCCGAGCGCGCGATGCAGCGCCGCGAAGATGGCCTGATGGCGGAGCTGGGTGAATTTACCGAAGGTGGTTCTGCGACGAGGATGAAGAAATTGGTCGCCGAGTTGCGCGCGAAGGCGGCGGCGACCGAAGACTCAACCGAGCGGCAGATGGTGCGGCGCGTGATCGGCGCGTTTGGCTCGTCGGGTCGCGAGGTCACGCGGGCGATGTTCGAGAGCGGCGACTACCCCGAGGCGGTGACGCTGCTGGAAATGCTCGTGGAGTTTCGCCCCGGCCAGTCGCGCACGCTCTACGATCTCGCGCGGGCGCGGGCCGGGGCGGGGGACCGCAAGCCGGCGCTGGAGGCGCTGACGCGCGCGGCGGACGCGGGTTTTTCCGACGCCGCACGGGTGGAGGCGGAGACGTTGTGGTGGCCGGGACGTCCTTGATGATCTGGGAGGGCTCGGGGCCGACGCCGAGGTAGCGGAGGTTCGGCAGCTTGTCGTCGGCCGGCCAGGCGTGGCCCTCGTAGGCGACGTCCAGCGTGGCCTTCATCATCGCGGCGACGTAGCGCTGGGCGTTCTTCGGCAGCCCGGCGAAGTGGCGGACGTGCGAGATGTCCTCGGCCCAGCCCGGGTGCTTCGTGTACACGGGCTTGAGCGTCTTGCGGACGGCCTCGTTGCGCGGGACGTGGCGGTAGATCTTTCCGGCGGCGTCCTGATACGCGGCGCAGATGAGGAGATCGCCGTTCCACGCGCCGCTGTGGGTGAGGGCGTCGGACTTGTTGATCATCACGTCCTGAAAACCGCCGTAGCGGAGGGCGTCGCCCTTCTCCACCGCATCGAACCAGCCGACCATGCGCTGGCGGCCGGTGCTGGTGCCGAATTCCAGGCGCTTGAGGATGGTCGCGAGCGGGTGCGCGTCGTCCATCTGCGTGATAAAGGTGTGGGTGCCCACCTTGGTGTCGTAGGCCTTGGCGACGCCGAAGGTGTGGATGCGCTGCACGGGGATGCCGGCGCTCTCGAAGAACTCGGGCGTGTAGGTGTGCGACGCGGTGACGTTGGGCGAGAAGCCGTGGCGCTTGTCGAGCCAGAAGGCCTGGCCGAACTCGCCGATGATGGTGTGGCCGGCGTGGAGCTCACGGAGGATGAGTTCGCGGACCTCGCCGATGTTCTTTCCCAGCGCGGTGCCGGCGGCCCAGTAGGTCGCGGTGAGCGCCTCGAGGTTGAGCGTGAAGGGCGCGGTGCCGCGGAAGCGGGTGAAGTCGAACTCGTCGGCGGTGAACACACCGAGCTCGATGGCCTCGGCGTTGGCGCGCAGCTCGGCGGTCGTGAGCTTGTCGAAGAACTCGGCGAAGGTCGCGGGCGTCACCCGGTACACGTGCTGGATCATGCGCAGGGCGCGGTCGGCGCGCTGGGCGAGCTTGCGGGCGAAGAAATTCGGGCCCGCGAGGAAATCGGAAAACGTGATCTGCTGCTGGCCGACCTCGTCGAGGTAGGCGGGGGTGATGCCGCGGCCGGTGGAGCCGCGGGGCTCCTCGCCGAGGACGTTGACGCGGTAGTCCTCGGTCGCGAGGTCGAGGAGGCGGTGCGTGAGGTCGGCGACCATCGTGCGTTCGTCGATCAGGAGGCGGGAAAGGATGGCGTGGCCCTTGCGCTCGAGGGGCTTGGTCTCCCACCAGACCTTGCGCGGGTCGGCGACGACGCCGGCGCCGATGCAGAGGTGGGCGGCGTCGCGGACGACGACACCCGCGGGGAGCAGGTTGAGCTTGATGCCGCCGGCGGTGTGGCCGGAGTTGGCGCCGCCATTGACCTTGAGGACGACGGAGACCGAGGCCGGGGTGCCGCGAAGCTCGTCGGCGACCTCGGGAATGAGACGGCCTTTGCCTTCATCGCCGAGGGAAATACCGACATCGGCGATCAGTTGGCTGGAGAACGGGAGGTGTGACATGGGTTGCGTGAAGGTGCAACCGAGCCGGTCCCGCGGGCGGAACGTCCCCTGTTGCCGAAAAGGTGAAACGCACCGGGCCGGGGGAGGGCAACAATAAATCAGGGGAATGACGCGGTGAGGTGCCGGGCCCAGTCGGTGCGCCGCGAGAGCGCGACGGGCTTGATCTCGCCGAGCCGGGCGCCGCGGGCCAGCTCGGCGGCGAAAAAACGTTCGTAGCCGCGGGCGGCGACGGTCGCGACCCGCAGGGCGCCGAGCTGACCCAGGTCGCGGCACAGCGCGTAGTGGGGATTGGTCCGCAGCGCGGAATCGAGCTGGCGGGCGAGGCCGACCGGGACGGCGGGGGCCTCGATGAACAGGGTGTAGCAGGGCGGCGTGGCTTCCGGCGAAGGCGCCAGGAGCGCGAACTTCGGCGCGAGGGCGTGCGAGGCGACGACGGCGGCGAGGACGTGCGCGACGAACTCCTCGGCGAGTTTTTCGCCGCAGAGATCCGACCCGTGGCCGGCCCGGCCGAGAAACCGGAGCGAGGGCGTGCGCGCGACGAAACCGGCGACCTCCACCCGGTCGCCCAGACGGTAGCGCCAGAGGCCGCCGCCAGTGGTGACGACCACTTCGTAGGTTTGGCCGCGGACGAGTTCGTGCGCCTGGCGGATACCGGCGTTCTCATCGATGAACTCGAAGAAGTGGGAGCAAAGGGCGAGGGGATGCGCGCCGGCGAACGGAACCGTGACGAAGGCTTCGGTGGCGAGCAGACCTTTCGCCTGAAGGAGAACGCCGGGCAGGCGGGCGCGGAGT
Organism: Verrucomicrobiota bacterium; assembly: GCA_026398065.1. Classification (GTDB taxonomy): domain Bacteria; phylum Verrucomicrobiota; class Verrucomicrobiia; order Opitutales; family Opitutaceae; genus GAS368. The sequence continues at coordinate 2,824 of JAPLTR010000926.1, forward strand.
GCGGCGAGCGCACCGGCGGCGTGGGCGTCGCCCCAGCAGCTCACGAGGCGAAGTTCTGACCAGATGGCGGTCGGATGGAGCGGACCGACGCCAGCGAGCTGCGCGGCGCGGGCGGGGGCGGGGCGGAGGTTGAGCGCGGCGCGGACGGAAGCGGGAAGCGGGCCGGCGCCGCGACAGGTGCCGCCGCGGAGATCGTCGAGGAGCGTCGGCCACGCGGCGGGCAGGGCATCCAGCAAGAGCGTGAGAAAGGACGGGTGCCAGACCGAGATGAGACGGAGACCGGGCTGGCGAAGGAGGCAGAGAAGCGTGATGTAGCGAAAGGACTCCAGGTCGGCGACGTGGCGAAGGG
>JAPLTR010000532.1 GCA_026398065.1 Verrucomicrobiota bacterium
CTCTACTGGGACGTCTCCCCCGGCGAGGTGCCGATCCCCTACGTTCCCCACGTGGCCAGCGCCCGCGCCGCGGGCTACGGTCCGCGCCCGCCCGGGGAACCGCCCCGGCCGTTTCACGGCTATCTGTTCAAGATTCTCACCGCACAGGGGGCCTCGGCTCCCGGCGGGGCCCGGAGCTATCTCGTCAACGGCGACCTCACCGCCGGTTTTGCGCTCGTCGCCCAGCCCGTGCGCTGGGGCGATTCCGGCGTGATGACCTTCCTCGTCAACCAGGAGGGACAGGTCTACCAGTGTAATCTCGGAGCGGATACGGCCGACGACGTCGCCGCGATGACCGAGTTCAATCCCGGCCCGGGGTGGACCCTGGTGCCGGCGCCGGGCGCACAGTAAGCGGGCCGCGACCGCGTTGCGGCCATTTCGGCCGGCGCATGGCCACCGGCCGAGGGGTCCCTGTGACCTTACTTGTGTGACTTCGCCGAGTCCGCGAGATCGGGATTGTCGATGCCGAGGGCGTCGGCGAGGTCGGTGAGATGCTCCTGCTCCTGCACGATGATTTCCCGGAGCGCCTCGCTCAGCGCATACTCCCCCATCGCCTCCGCCTGCCGGATGCGCTCGCGATAGGCGAGGATGGTGACGCGTTCGTTCTCCAGATCGAAGCGCAGCATGTCCTCGGGTTTGTCGGACAGCTTGACCGCCTTCGGGGTCGTGACGGGCGTCCCGTTGAAATAGTCGATCTGCTTCGCGATGATGATGGCGTGGCCCAGCTCCTCGCCGGCGTGCTTCTCGAGTTCCGTCGCGATGTGCTGATACTTGGCGCCCTTGATCGTCTGGCTGTAAACGACGTAGGCGATGATGGCCTGATATTCGCGGGCGAGGTCCTCGTTGAGGAGACGGATCATTTCTTTGCGGGTGATGCGGGCGGTGTCTTTCATAGGATTCTGCGGTAAACTGACGACGACGTGAAGCAAACGGTACCCTGTCATGGACCGCGTTTTCGCCGGTCGGTAACGCGGCCTCTCCTGCTTCGCCGCAAACGGCGGTTGCATCTCTCATCCGAATTTTCCACCTCTAGTCCTTACCCCCATGACCCGTCCCCGATTTCGCCCGCTCCTCGGTCTCCTCGTCTCTGCCCTCCTCGCGCTGGCCACCGCGCGCGCCCAGGAGGGCTTTCCCGTCGCCGCCGGCACCGGCCTCACGCCCGAGGCCGCCGCGAAGGCCATGACGCTCCCGCCGGGCTTCCGCTCCACGCTCTTCGCCGGTGAGCCCGACGTGCACCAGCCGATCGCCTTCACCATCGACGAGCGCGGCCGCCTCTGGGTCCTCGAAAACTACTCCTACCCCGACTGGGCGCCCTTCGGCCGCGATCGCATCGTCATCTACGAGGACACCGACGGCGACGGCCGTTTCAACACGCAGAAGGTTTTCTATGATCAGCTCAACTTCGCCAGCGGCATCGCCGTCGGCCACGGCGGCGTCTGGGTCGGCAGCGCGCCCTATCTGCTCTTCATCCCCGACAAGAACCGCGACGACGTCCCCGACGGCCCCGCGCAGGTCGTCCTCGATGGCTGGGGCCACGACGACACGCACGAGACCCTCAACAGTTTCGTCTGGGGCCCCGACGGCTGGCTCTACGGCAACCTGGGCGTGTTCACCTACTCCAATGTCGGCAAACCCGGCGCGCGCGACGCCGACCGCATCCCGCTCAACGCCTGCATCTGGCGCTACCATCCCACGAAAAAAATCTTCGAGGTCTTCGCCGAGGGCATCAGCAACCAGTGGGGCCTCGACTTCAACGACGTCGGCGACTCGTTCGTCACCGCCTGCGTGATTCCCCACCTCTGGCATGTGATCCAGGGCGCGTCGTATCAGCGCCAGGGCGGCCCGCACGCCAACCCCTACGTCTACGACGACATCAAGACCATCGCCGACCACGCCCACTACGACCAGGGCGTGAAATTCGCCGATGCCCGCATGGGCCAGGGCGGCACCGACGCCGCGGGCGGCGGCCACGCCCACGCCGGCACCCTCCTCTATCTCGGCGACAGTTTTCCTCCGGAATATCGCGGCGCCCTCTTCACCCACAACATCCTCGGCAACCGCATCAACCAGGAGAAACTCGAGCCCGTCGGCTCCGGTTACCTCGGCCATCACACCGGCGATTTCATGAAGGCCAACGACGGCTGGTTCCGCGGCCTCCGCCTCGAGCTCGGCCCCGACGGCTCCGTCTTCGACAGCGACTGGTACGACCAGCGCGCCTGCCACCAGCAGCAGCCCCACGACCGCACCAACGGCCGCATCTACCAGCTCTCCTACGGCACGCCGAAGCCCGTCTTCGTCG
>JAPLTR010000008.1 GCA_026398065.1 Verrucomicrobiota bacterium
TGATCCACAACGAGACCGGCGACCGCCTCCTGCTTCCCGCCCAGAGCGGCAGCATCGGCCGCGTCAACGAGCCCGAGGAACTCCACGGCCGCAAGCGGCACCTGGAGCAGCTCCAGAAATGCGCGCTCCTGGTCCCGAGGCCGCTCCGCGAAATGATCGTGGCCAACGTCACGCCGCCCTTCGCCCAGGTGGTCGAGCTGCTCGACCTCATCCAGGAGCGGATGAACCACCGCGAGGAGCACGACCTGGAGGGCTGGGAGGCCTGCGGCTTCATGGCCCCGCTCTTCCGTCTGACCCCGGCCGAGGACTGGAAACGCCAGACCGCCCTGCAGGAATATCCCGCGCCCGTGCGCGCCGCCATCATGGAGTCGCTCACGGCGGACCGCCGCCTCACCTCGTGCCGCCGGATGAGCCCGCACGAGGTCTACCAGGAGCGCGTTAAACCCCATTTAACGACACTGCCCGCGCACCTGATCCCCGAGTTGCTCGGCATGGAGCTGGCGGAGGAGCGCCGCGTGGACAAGGACGGCCGGTTCAATTTCGCGGACGACAATATCGGGCCTGGCGAGCACCACTTTGAAGGCGTCGCGATCGACGCCGAAGGCAACGAGCAGGTCCTCCCGGACGGCGAGCGCTTCGCGACCTTTGCCTCCATGCTCGATCCGCACCGGATGTACCTGTGCGATGCGAAAGGCCGCTACGTCGGCTGGGCCCCGCGCACGATCGTCCCCACGCGCGGCGATGCCGAGGGCCACGCCAGGGCGTGCGGCCAGCGCACGGCCTCCGCCCGCGGCCGGCTCGCCACGGTGCTGAAGGCCGCCGCGCCGATCATCGCCCGCGATGCCGCCGCGGCCGAGCACGCCACCGACATGCTGGCCCAGCTCGGCCACGAGGCCGCCCGCGAAAAACCGCTCCCGGCCGCGGTGAAGGCCCGCCGCCGCAACCTCAACGCCGAACTCGCCGCCGCCACGCGGCGCAACGCCGAGCAACCCCCTCTCTGAAAAGAGCTGGGCCGCCGGTGCTGAAACACCGGCGGCCCGTGATTCCGCAACAACCGCTAAGTCATCCACGAAACCAAATGAGTGCTACCACCGATCAACACCCCGTCAACGCGCCTTCCAGTCCGCCCGAGGCGCAGCGGGTAAAAGTCCGCAAGGACATCGCCGGCTTCGAGGCCGCCACCGCCCACTACCCGGAACGCGCCCGCGAGGCGGCTTCGTTCGTGTTCCAGTTCATGAACAACCGTTGCAACGGTTCCCCTGCGCTCGTCGCCGCAGTGCTGAAGAAGCTCGATGCGGCCGCCTACGAGAACAAGGAGAACTACATCTACCAGGTCACGACGGGCCGCTACTTCAAGCAGGCGACCGGCGCGCAGGCGATCAACGCCCTGGTGGAAATCGCCGACCACCTCCGCCGCTACGACATCACCGCCTCCCAGGCCGGCAAGGTGCCGTTCAACGAAAAGCTCTCGGTGTGGAAGGACGTGCGCGACTACATCGATCGCAAACGCGCGCGCGACGCGGTCTGCAAGTTCGGCGCGATCGAGGGCGCCACCGGCACCGGCAAGACCGCCGCGACGAAGCACTACCAGCTCCTCAACAACCATCTCACGACGGTGCGGTTCGAGGCGCCGTCCCATCCGTCGCTCGCGCGTTTCATGTGCAAGCTCGGCGCGTGCTACAACATCGCCGGCACCCAGCGGACCAACGAGCGCATCCTCTCGATCGAGGAGAACGTGAACGACACCCGCTGCATCATCATCGAGAACGTTCAGAAGCTCTATAACCCGAAAAACGGGGCCAATCAGGCGGTCTTCTCCTACCTGCAGGAGCTGCAGGACGACACCGGCTGCACGATCATCATGACGTGGACGCCGGTCTTTCGGAAAGAGCTAACGACGGGGAAGGACGCGGGCTACTTCGCGCAGTTCGTCTCCCGCTGGGGTGGCATGGAGGATGTGCTGGTGCTCGACCGCAAGCCGGCCAAGACCGACCTCCGCTCGATCGCCGAACAGTTCGAGATCGAGAATTTCGACGCGTGCTTCCCGATCCTGAAGGAGTGGGGCTCGCAGGCCGGACCGCTGCGTATCCTCTACGAGCGTTGCCAGAAGGCGAAGCTCCTGGCCGGCGGGAAAGCTCCCACGGTCGACCATCTCGAAGCCGTATCCACCGAACCGATATCGTTCAGCAAGGACGACGGAACCGAGGAGGCCGCCGCATGATCTCCATGACGTTTTGCGCGGCCACGCTGGTCATTCAGAATGCCATCCTGGTCCTGGTCTTTTTGTTTCTCTTCCGGAAGGAGCGCGCGCGCCGGGCGGAGTTGGAGGCCTGGATCAAGGCCAACCTCGACATCATCTACTACGAGTGCGGCTTCATGTCGCCGCAGGTGGCGAAGACGATCGCCGTCCTGATCGCCGCCAGGGAAAACCTCGGCACGGTGGACGCCACGGGACTCCGGCGCGAACTCGCCCGGCTGCGCCGGGAACACGACGCCGTCGTGATCCAGCAGACGGAGCACTGGGCCTCAGTCCGCGCCCAGATCGCCGCAGAGGCCGCCCAGGGCGCGCCGCTGCCGGGTCTCGACGCGAAAGGAGGTGCGTCGTGAAGATCAATCCGCTCTGTCTCCCGATCCGGGTCAAAGCGCCGGCGGGCGTGAAGATCTCCGTCGTTCACGACCGCGAGGAAGCCTGCCTGGCAGTCTCGATCCCGCGCGGTGAGAACTACAAAACCGTGGTGGGCTACTATCTCACCGAGCTCGGCAAGGGCCAGTTGCTCACCGCGCTCCTGGATTGGCGCTACGTCGACGACGAGCTGCCGAAGGACGAAACGATCGTGCTCGTGGCAGCCTCATGTTGGACGCGTGCATGCGAGGCATTTCGGAAGAACGGCCGCTGGTATCACACCCACCAAGGCGGACCGCTCGACGAGCCGGTCTATGCCTGGACGTCGACGCCCTTCGCACCTCCGCAAAAAGGAGGTGCCTCATGACCGCGCACGCCTGCCCTCCGATCGCGCTGCTGTCGCCATCGCGCAGCACGCTCACCGTCTGCCACGGACGGAAGCACACCTGCCTGGCCATCACCTCCGGCCGCGGGATCACCAGCCTCGATCTCAGCGAGATCGGTCGCGACCAGCTGCTCACCGCCCTCCTGGACTGGAAGTACGTCGCGGACGA
>JAPLTR010000568.1 GCA_026398065.1 Verrucomicrobiota bacterium
GCATCCACCAGCTTTACGACTACCGGCTGGCGCTGGAGCTCTTCGTGGTCGAGCGGCTCGCGGAGACCGGTCCGGCGCCGGAACTCGAGGCGCGCATCCGGGCGACCTGGGAGCCGCTGCTGCTCATCCGCGCCGACGAACCGGTGGACGGCGACGTGCTGGTGAAGGCCGACGAGGAGTTTCACCTCGGGCTCGCGCGGGCGGTGGCCAACCCGTACATCATCGAGACGCTGGAGGACATCAACGAGCGGCTGCGCTTCGTGCGCCTCGTGGTGATCACGACGCCGCACCGCGTGCAGACGACGGCGGGCGAGCATCTCGCGGTCCTCGACGCGCTGGTGAAGAAGGATGCCGAGGCGGCGCGGCGCGCGCTGCGGCAGAACATCAATCACGCGCGCAACAAGGTGGAGATCGCGCTGGCGAATGCGCTGACGCGCGCGCACCGGCGCGTGCGCTGAGGACGCGGCGAGACGTGGAGCACGGTCAGGCTGACCGTGCTACGCCGGATGCCGGAGCGGTCCCCTACGGGACCTTCTTTTCCTCGGGCTTGGTGGGGGCCGCCACGGGCGCGGGTTCAAAGAGCTCGTCCGGCTTCTGGGGGAGGCCGGTGAACGTATAGTCGGAAGTCTGGAAGGCGCGCTTCGCCATGAGCGCGTTGACCGGGGCGGCGGCGTCGCTGTTCGAGATGGTCACGAACACCGGGCCGGCGGGGATGGTCTCGAACTCGGGCGTGGGAAGCTTCTCGGGCTCGGCGGGCTTGCCGTCGCCCTTCTTGGCGAGGTCGGCGGCGGAGCCGAGGGAGGACGGGCCGGCCTTGGCGTCGGCCGCGGGGGCCTTGAGCTTCTTCTCCTCGGGTTTCCGGCCGAGGGCGACGGTCAGGACCTTCTTGTCGAAGGTCTCGATTTTAAACGTCCGCTGGCTCGCCTTCGCCGCGACGGCGGCCGGGTCGGCGGGCTCGTTGGTATCGGAGAAACGGATACTGGAGAGCGTGCTGAGGAGGGAGGAGACGCGGTCGGCCTTCACCTTCTGGCCGGCGGGCGTTTTGTCCGCGGTCCACGGGTCCTCCTTCTTGGCGCGGGTGAGGGTGACGGGGCCGCCCTCGGCGAAGGGGACCTCGATCTTCATCACGTCGTCGACCTTGAGGGCGAGGAGTTCGGTGTTCGCCCAGTTCTTCGACTCGGTGTCGAGGTAGGCGCCGAGGCTGGCGAGAAAGGCCTTCTGCTCGGTGCCGTAGCGCACGTAGCGGCCGCCGCCGGTGTCGGGGTTCTTGCCGAGGGTGATCGTCCAGAGCTCCTTGTCGGAGGCGTCGAGGAGGTCGATCTTGGTGTCCTTGAACTCGAGGCGGGCGATGCGGTCGGCGCTGCTGGTGACGAGGCGGTCGAGCTTGGCGTCGGTGAGGTTGCCGATGAAGCCGGAGAGCTTCGAGAAATCGGCGGGCAGGTCGTGGTAGGAGGCCACGCGCCAGGTGGCGTCGGGCTGGCGGACGAGGGTGACGGTCTTGCCCTGGTCGCTGAAGCGGAGCTTGGCGGCCTTTTCCACGACGGTGCGGTCGACGAGCGACTGGCCGACACGGGGGTCGGCGACGGGCGGCGGCTCGGGGCGCGTGGCGAAGAACGCGACGGCGGAGAGGGCACCGAGGACGGCGACGGCGATGAGGATGGATTTCAGTTTCATCGGAGGGCGAAGGCGAAAGGGGACGGGGAGAGATTGGGTTGGGTCACAGAGATCACGGAGGAGGCACGGAGGTCACGGAGGCCGACCCAAACGGACGCCGCGGAATCTGGCGCCGGGGCGATCCAGCTGGATGGCTTCGGCGCCGCGCCGGGCGCGGCTCCTCGCCATGACAGACTTGAGAGACGCTCCATGGTGAAGACTTACTTTTTGCGGCTGCGGTAGAACCAGAAGCCGAAGGCGCCGACGAGGACGGGGGTGGAGAGGAGGTTGAGGATGAGGAGCTTCTTCTCGAGGCGGTCGATGTCCTCGCGGAGGGCGCGGCGGATCTGGCGGCGCTCGCCGTTCATGACGGACTGCTGCTTCTGGAAATCGGCGATGGCCTTGGCCATCTCGGGCGTGGCGATGAGGCGGTTGCCCTCGGTCTTCTTGCCCTGGATCTCGGAGAGCTTCTTGTTCACCTCGGCAAGGCGCGCGTCGAGGGCGGTGAGCTTCTCCTGGTACTTCTTCTGGGCCTCGACCTCCATCGTGCGCACGACGGTGAAGGGCCGGAGGGAGCTGCCCTTGCCGCGGATGCTGATGAGGTCCT